>CAJQPD010000281.1 GCA_905480085.1 uncultured Acidimicrobiia bacterium | reverse complement strand
AACCGGTTGACGAGATCAAGCATTTGTTCTCGCCCCTCGGGGTCGAGCCCGGCGGTCGGCTCGTCGAGGAATACCACCTTTGGATCGTGGACGATCGCCTGGGCAAGCTTCACCCGCTGGAACATGCCGGTTGAGAAGTCCTTGAGGTATCGGAACCGCTCCTCGCCGAGTCCAACCAGGGCTAGCGACTCGGACGCTCTCCGTCTGGCCGCTTTGGCAGGAACGCCGGCCAGCTCTGCGGAGTACGCGACAAAATCAGAGGCTGATTGGTCAATGGGAAGGCAGTCGCCCTCTGGCATGTATCCAACCCGGGCTCTGGCTTGGCGGATGTGGGTTCTGACATCTTGTCCGAGTACCTGGACGTCGCCAGAAGTCGGTGTGAGAAGACCGAGGAGGATCTTGATAAGGGTCGACTTGCCGGCTCCGTTGGCCCCAACGAGACCGATCGCACCATCGGGCACCTCCAGCGAGATGTCTGTCAGGGCCTGAACGTCTCCGTAATCATGGGTGAGATTGTCGACGGAGAACAGTGGCATCAAGAAATAAAGCTACACGGCCTGCTTGCGGAGGGAGCGCATCCGGTCGATAGCCCGCTGGGCGGCGGGCACCTCGGGGGCAAGAACGCCCAAGCCGGCACCTACCATTAGGACTCCTGGCAATACGGGTATGACGAGCGAGGCGATTCCGACTCCAACCAGAGCGGTACCGCCGACGAGTCGCCCCCATCGTTTGGTCTTCATGGTCTGTCTGACACGGAAACGCATGGTTAAGTTCCGAAGATTTCAGTCGTCTTCGGGAGCTATCAGTTCGGATCGCCGGAACATCGGTTCTGGTTTGACGAGCGTCGAGCCAGGGGTCACGACGGTTCGGATCCATCCGGCGTCGCGCACGGTCCCGGGTTGTCCCAGCCAATGGTGGATGTCTTCGCTCGAGAACGGAAGGTAGGGGTAAAGACCGGTTTTGATTCCGTTGATGGCGGACAGGGCGGTGTGGAGGACGGTGGCCGTACGCTCAAGATCCTTTTTGGCGAGCTTCCATGGCTCGGTGGCGTTGAGGTAAACGTTCACATCGGCGGCGGCATCCATCATGGTTCGCAGACCTGCTCGTAATTCAATGGCTTCAATCTGTCGGGCAGTCGTTACCAGTGCCGCGTCGATGGATTCGAGCAGGTTCCGGTCAAGCTCGGTCAGCCGGCCCGGCTGGGGAATCCTGGCGTCGAAGTTTTTCCACGTCATATTGAGTACCCGGTTGACGAGGTTGCCCCAGGTCGAGATGAGCTCCTGATTGATCGCTCGGTCGAGCTCGGCCTCAGTCAGGTCGGTGTCGTTTTGTTCAGGCAGGTTCGAGGCGAGCGCGTAGCGGAGCGCGTCGGGTTCCATGCGGTCGGTGTAATAGCTGATCGACTTGCCAACGCCGCGACTGGTGGATGCCTGCTCCCCGGAAAACGTGATGTACTGGTTGGCGGGCACATCGGTCGGGAGGTTCAAGCCACCGTATCCGAGCAACATGGCCGGCCACATGACGGCGTGGAAAGGGATGTTGTCTTTGCCGACGAAGTAATACGTTTCGGCTTCCGGATCCTCCCACCAGAGCCGCCAGGCTTCGGGTGCACCTACCCGCTTCGACCACTCCTTGGCGGCCGACAAGTATCCGATCACCGCTTCGAACCAAACGTAGATGCGCTTCTCGGGCCCGACGTTGTCCAGGGGCACCCGGATTCCCCAATCGAGGTCCCGGGTAATGGCGCGATCGTGCAGGCCGTCATTGACAAAGCTCTGAGCCCAGTTGATGACGTGTTTGCGCCACCCCTGGCGGGTGGCAAGCCAATCAGCCACCGGTTGCTGCAATGCAGACAGTTTGAGGAAGAAGTGGTCTGTCGAGCGCAGCTGTGGCGTTGTGCCGGTCAGCTTCGATCTCGGGTCGATGAGATCCTCAGGATCAAGCGTCCGCCCGCAGTTGTCACACTGATCTCCCCGAGCGTCGGTGTATCCGCAGTGAGGGCAAGTTCCTTCGACATAGCGATCCGGAAGGAATCGACCGGCGTCCTCGTCGAAGAACTGGTCGGTGGTTTTCTCCTCCATGTAGCCGTTTTCGAGAAGCTTCAGAAAGACGTCCTGAGCCACTTCGGCGTGATTTTCGGTTCCGGTGGTCGTGTAGAGATCCCAGGAGATACCGATCGTCCGCCAGTGCTCGAGAAACTGGCTGTGATAGCGATCGACGATCTCTTGCGGGGTGACCCCTTCGTCTTCGGCCCGGACCGTGATCGGAGTCCCGTGGACGTCGCTCCCAGAGACCATGAGGACCCGGTTGCCGGCCGTCCGATGGTAACGAGCGAAGATGTCGGCAGGGAGATAGGCCCCGGCCAGATGGCCAAGATGGCGGGGACCGCTGGCGTATGGCCAGGCCACCGCGACAAGGATGTGGCGTGCATCACTCATGGTCGGAGAAGCGTAGCGCACCGGGCCTCTCTCGCAGAAGTCCTGACGGCCTGTTCGATGGCTGTCAATTGCGGGCTAGCCTTCCCCACAATGGCAATTGTTCTGTCGGCAGTTTCTTCGCTCATCGCCGCTTGGTTTGCCTACGATCTGATTCGATCCGCCGCAGCCAAGCCCCGCCCACACACCGCCGCCTATGCGGCGGGAATGACCATGTTTGCCCTCGCGGCGTTCGCCTCGTTTCTATCCATTGCCTTCGGTTGGACCGATGTCATCTACAAGACGTTCTATCTGTTTGGCGGGGTTCTCAACGTCCCGTTCCTCGCCCTGGGCTCGGTGTACCTGGTCGGCGGTCAACGGTGGGGAAAACTGATGCTTGGCTTGCTCTTGCCGTTCACTCTTATGGGGGTACTCCTCGTTCTGCCAGCCACCATGGGACCGATCCCCGATGAGATCCTTCCCAGGGGGAGTGAAATATTCGCCTCCGGTGGGATCACCACCCTGGTGGCGATTGGGTCTGGAATCGGGGCAACCTTGCTGATCGTGGCGGGTCTCGCCTCCGTGTTCCGTTTCTGGAGGCGATCCAGGGCTCTCGTTGCGGGGAACCTGTTGATCGTCTCCGGAACGTTCGTGGCAGCCGCCCAGAGAACTGTGATTGATGCCACGGGCTCCCAGGAGTTGTTCACCGTCACCGTGCTGACCGCCGTCAGCCTCATTTGGGCCGGCTATCGGCTTGCGGCCGGCAAGCGAACCACAATCGTGGCTCCCGGGCCTGTCGCAGGTACCGGGTAATCTGACGCCATGGAGAAGCAGGACCCGATCCTTTTCTATGGAACCGCCTGGTGTGGGGACTGCCGGCGATCAAAAGCGCTGTTGGAGAGACACGGGGTTGACTACACCTATGTCGACCTCGAAGAGCATCCAGCTCTCGTCGAGGAAGTCGTCCGACGCAACAACGGTTTGCGATCGATCCCGACGATCGTATTCCCGGATGGGAGTCATCTGACCGAACCATCTGATCTCGACCTGTCCGCCAAGCTCGGACTATCTCCCTGACTCCCGAACGGTCAGAGGTTCGTCAGGTGAAAGACAGTTTGATCATCGGGGCTCTCAGTGCCGTCCGATCGTGGTGAAGTCGATGGTCAGCTGCCTGGCCAGATCATCAGGAGACATCCTGTGACAGTACTAGCCGCTACTCTCTTGATCCATGGAAATCGCCCCGAACGCAGCTCGTTTTGAACCGCTGGCGCCGCCAGTTCGTGATCTTTGGATGGGCTATGCCAGGTGGGACACCGACTACTTTCCCAGGTTCATAGGGCTACAAGTTGAAGACGTGCGGGTCGACTACTGCCGCATGCGGCTGCCATGGAGGGAGCCCGAGCTGATCCAGCCACAGGGAGTCATGCACGGGGGAGTGATTGCCACGATGATTGACAGCGTTGTGCTGCCTGCGATTCTCTCGTCGTATACCGAGCGGCGTCGCTTGGCCACCATCAATCTCTCAGTCAATTACACGGGTCCGGTAATCAAATCCGACATCATTGGCGAGGGTTGGGTAACCCGGCGGGGACGGTCCGTTGTGTACTGCCAGGTAGAGGTCTTCAATGAGGCCGCCGAGCAGGTGGCCTTCGGCACGGTCGTGTATAAAGTCGGGCGTCCCACCGAGGAATTCGCCGATCTTGGTTGAGCAACCGGATGAGCGGTTTGAGCTGGAAATGCCGGC
>CAJQPD010000280.1 GCA_905480085.1 uncultured Acidimicrobiia bacterium | reverse complement strand
CTCGTGAAGGAGGAGTTGCTCACGCGACCGCTTGAGGTCGGCGTCCGGGTCGAGAATGGGGAGATCCGATTCGATCCACTGCTTCTACGACGCGATGAGCTGCTCGATCAAGCTGAGACGTGGCAAGCCTATGACATCCATCTCAGGCCAACAACGATCCTCCTGCCTGCGGGTTCCTTGGGCATGACCCTGTGCCAGGTACCGGTTATCGTTTCGGCAACCCCTGGTGAAGCGGCAGTTGAGATCGTCTTTCGCGATGGCACCACGAAACGTCGACCCGGCCTGGGTTTGGACCGCCAGACCAGCGCGGAGGTCTTCTCCCGATCGGGCGGAATCACCCAGATCCGGGCCCACCTGCCTGGCGAAGGTGCGGAACAAGCCTGATCCGCTAGAAGTCCGCCATCCAAAGCTGCTTTCCGTCCGCAAGTCCTGCGTTTGGGCGGTCGCCTATCCCACCATCATCGGTCACCGGGCCGAGATGTATTCCTCGAGGTGTTTGATCTGGAAGGCTTGCGCCTTGGTCTTGTATTTGACCAGGTCCCCAATCGAGATCATCCCGTGCAGTTGACTGTCCGAGACCACCGGAAGGTGGCGAATCCGCTGATCGGTGATGAGAGCGAGCGCCTCGTCGATATCGGTGTCGGGTTCAACAACAATAAGTGAGCTGACCATGATCTCGCGGACCGTGGTCGTCTTCGATGAGCGGCCGGCCACCGCGATTTTCCGGAGATAATCGCGTTCGGTGATGATCCCGACGACATCCTCCTCAAGCATGACGAGCAGCGCTCCACAATTCTTATCAACCATTTGCGTTATTGCTTCGAAAACGGTCGCGTCTGGTTCAATCCGATATACCTCTGAGCCCTTGTCGACGAGGATGTCGTTCACTGTTGCCATTTATGCACCTCGGTTTGATCGGCCCGGACGGACCGACGTGTCGCGAATCTCAAGCAGGATCGGTCGAAACGACTGACCGCTCTCAACCATACTCCGCTGGAGCGGGCAGCCGTCGAGATTCCAACCCTGAATCCTGTTGACCGTCGATACCACCAGAATCGGCCACTCTTCGCGCCCACGCGGGCCACCGTGCAGCGCTTGCCAACTCGGGATACGTCCCGCCAGCTCGCCGTGGGACCTTGATCCGGTGTTGTTGCCGAACGCACTCAAAGTCGTATCGAACGAAACGGATCGGGCTGTCACGAGCGGTCGCCTACGACCCGATTGCCTACGTCATCGGTCGGCCTGGCGCTTTACACGTTCGATCCGACCCCAGGCTGCCCCACCGGTCGATCGCTCGACGGTTGAGGCTTCTAGCATGCGACGATGAGCGACTCGGACGCAAACCAAGGCCAGTCAGCATCGGACCTCATCTCGGCCAAGATTTCCGAACTCGGGGACTGGCGCGGAGAAACCCTCAGGAGAATGCGCACGCTCGTCTACGAAGCCGTCCCGGACGTGGTTGAGGAGTGGAAGTGGGCCAAGGCATCGTCCCCTGGCACGCCCGTCTGGTCGCACAACGGAATCATCTGCACCGGCGAGTCCTACAAGAAGGTCGTGAAGTTGACCTTCTTCAAAGGCGCCGCTCTGGAGGACCCCGCCGGACTCTTCAACTCGAGCCTCGGCGGTAATACCCGCCGCGCCATCGACATCGCCGAAGGTGACGTCGTCGACGAGTCCGCCTTCAAGGCGCTGATCAGCCAAGCTGCTGAACTCAACAGGGTCGGCAAACCGTCGAAGCAGGCGACGCCCTAACCGTCCGTCCCCGGGTTATCCGAGGTCGAACCGGTCGAGGTGCATCACCTTGCTCCAGGCGGCCACGAAATCGTTGACGAACTTCTGCTCGGCATCGTCGCTGCCATAGACTTCTGCGACCGCTCGCAGTTCGGAGTTGGAACCGAACACCAGATCAACTCGCGTTCCGGTCCATTGCAGTTCGCCGGTATCCCGGTTCCTGCCTTCGAACACGTCCCCGGCGTCTGAGGTCGCCTTCCACTCGGTCCCCATGTCAAGCAGGTTCACAAAGAAGTCGTTACTCAATGTCCCGGGCCGCTCGGTGAACACGCCGTGCTGCGATTGGTCTGCGTTGGCGCCAAGCACCCGCATTCCGCCCAACAGGACCGTCATCTCCGGAGCAGACAGGGTCAGCAGGAACGCCTTGTCGACCAGCATATGCTCGGCGGCGACCCCGACATCTCCCTGCAGGTAGTTGCGGAAGCCGTCGGCGGTCGGCTCAAGCACGGCGAATGATTCAACGTCAGTTTGCTCTTGCGTGGCATCGGTACGGCCAGCCGCGAACGGCACCGTCACGTTGTGGCCAGCTACGGCCGCGGCTGCTTCGACTGCCGCACATCCACCCAACACAATGAGGTCGGCCAACGAGACCGCTTTTTCATCCTGGGAACCGTTGAACTTCTGCTGAATACCTTCAAGGATTGCGATCACGCCGGCAACGCCTGATGTCGTGTTCACGTGCCATCCGGCCTGGGGGGCGAGCCGAATACGCGCCCCATTGGCTCCCCCACGCTTGTCGGTATCACGGTACGTCGACGCCGAGGCCCACGCCGCTGAAACGAGCTGCGAAATCGACAGTCCCGAAGCAAGAATTTGGGCTTTCAGAGCGGCAATGTCCTGGTCGTCCACCTGCTCATAATCGGCAGCAGGAACCGGGTCCTGCCAGATGAGCGCCTCATCGGCAACCCACGGGCCCAGATATCGAGCGACCGGTCCCATGTCACGATGGAGCAACTTGTACCAGGCTCGGGCGAACGCGTCGGCCAACTGATCCGGGTTCTCGTAGAACCGTTGTGAGATCTCCTTGTATACCGGGTCGGTAATCAGAGCGATATCGGACGTCGCCATCATGGGCGCGTAACGCTTCGACGGATCGTGGGCATCAGGCACGATGTCCTGTGCCTCCGGGTTGGTCGGCGTCCATTGCTGAGCGCCGGCCGGGCTCGTCGTAAGCTCCCATTCATAGTTGAACAGGTTTTCGAAGTAGTTGTTGTCCCACCGAATCGGGTCGGTGGTCCAGGCACCTTCCAGGCCGCTGCTAATCGTGTCGCCACCTCTGCCAGACCCATAGCTGCTGGCCCATCCGAGGCCTTGATCGGTGATTCCCGCACCTTCAGGCTCACGGCCGACGAATTCATCGGCTGGAGCGGCGCCGTGTGTCTTGCCGAAGGTGTGGCCGCCAGCGATGAGCGCAACGGTTTCTTCGTCGTTCATTGCCATGCGAGCGAACGTTTCCCGGATATCGCGGGCCGATGCCATGGGGTCGGGATTCCCGTTCGGACCTTCAGGATTGACATAGATCAGTCCCATCTGCACCGCGCCGAGCGGATCCATCAGCTCCCGATCCCCGCTGTAGCGGTTGTCACCCAGCCATTCGGTTTCAGGACCCCAGTAGACGTCCTCTTCTGGCGCCCAGATATCGGCTCGGCCACCACCAAATCCGAACGTCTTGAGGCCCATCGTTTCGATGGCCCGATTACCCACAAAGATGATCAAATCGGCCCAGGAGATCTTCCTCCCGTACTTCTGCTTGATCGGCCACAGCAAACGGCGGGCCTTGTCCAGGTTGACGTTGTCCGGCCAACTGTTGAGCGGGGCGAACCGCTGGGCACCGGTTCCGCCGCCCCCTCGGCCGTCGTGGGTTCGATAGGTGCCGGCGGAGTGCCAGGTCATGCGAACGAAGAAGGGCCCGTAGTGGCCGTAATCGGCCGGCCACCAGTCGTGGGATTCGGTCATGAGCGCATCGACATCCTTGGCCAGGGCGTCGAAGTCAAGTGTCTTGAATTCTTCTGCGTAATCGAACTCCCCGCCCATCGGGTCGGAAGAGACAGGGTTCTGACGCAAGACGCGCAGGTTCAGCTGGTTCGGCCACCAGTGCTGATTGGCCGTGGACCCGACTGCGGTGTGGGCTCCATGCATGACGGGGCACTTGCTGGCGCTATCTGACACGTTTTCTGACATGCTGGTTCTCCTGAGTATTGCTGTTGGCAACGTACGCGTTCCGCGGTTGAGTCAAGCACGGCACGCCACCCGCTGCGTTTCCCTCGGACGACGTCGCTCACTCGCTCTGATCTGCATCCTATCGGCCCGAGGAGATAAGCTCGTGTCGCTAGTGGCACTCAATCGGGGAATCGATGCGATGATCAAAAAGAACCGAAGATCCCTCATCGGCGTTACGGCAAGCGTCGTGATCGGCGCCTTGATCGTGTTGGCCGGTAGCGCCGGCAGCCGAACTGTCGGCTCGATAGCCGTGTTCGCCATATGCGGACTCATCGCCTATGCGATCAACTGGGCGGTGTTCGTGCCCTCGAACCGGGCAAAGACCGAGCAGTACTTCGATCTGACCGGTAGCGTCACCTATCTCACCGTCATCGCAGTCGCTCTGGCCCTCAGCGGCGAACTCGACGCCCGGGCGATCATCGTTGGAATCATGGTGTGTGTTTGGGCCATACGCCTTGGTTCGTTTCTGTTCCGCCGGGTACGACGGGACGGACGAGACGGCCGGTTCGACCGTATCAAGACCGATCCACTGCAGTTCTTCATGACCTGGAGCCTGCAAGGCCTCTGGGTACTGCTCACTTTGGCGGCAGCCCTGGCGATCATTACGGGCAACGAACGAAAACCCATCGGATGGGTTGCCCTGGTTGGCATCGCCGTGTGGGTTGCAGGGTTCGCGCTCGAGTCCGTTGCCGACCATCAGAAATCGGTCTTCAAACGGAATCCGGCCAATGCCAGCCGGTTCATCACATCCGGGCTGTGGGCATGGTCGCGTCATCCAAACTACTTCGGAGAGATCGTGCTCTGGACCGGCATTGCCATCATGGCGCTACCCGTCCTGTCGGGTTGGGGGTGGATCACCCTGATCTCGCCGGTATTCGTTGTGCTACTGCTAACCCGGGTAAGCGGCATCCCACTGCTCGAGGACCGGGCCGAAGAGCGGTGGGGCGGCGAAGCGCAGTATCAGGAGTACACGAGCCGGACCCCGGTCTTGATCCCTCGGGCACCGCGTTAGGCAGCCCCACCACGAGCAAGCGGGTTCATAACCTCTCATCGCTC
>CAJQPD010000279.1 GCA_905480085.1 uncultured Acidimicrobiia bacterium | reverse complement strand
CTGGGTGGCCGGGGGAACGATTCTTTTGGTCGGCGCCTGGACGGCACCCCAGGGGGGACCGGGGGCATGGTTGGGTGTCGCCGGGACGTTGACCGGTCTGATTTTCGCCCGCCGCCCATCGGCGGCCATGGCCGCGTTCGGGTTGGCCGGAGTCGGATTCGTCGCCGAGGCGGCTACCTACGGCAACGTTCTCCTGGCGATCTCAGGAGCGGTCGCTTTGGGCGGCGTAACGGATGAGATGTTGCTGGGGCACTGGTATCTGGTGGATCCGAAACTTCCGAGATGGGCACTCAAACGTCTCGATTTTGCGGCGGGAGTGGCCCTCGCTGCTGACGCCGCCCTACTTTTGTTGGCCGGCGCAACAGCCGGCACCGTGGTCGGATGGGCGTTCCTCGTTTTGGCGGCCCTGAGAGTGTTGCTCATGTTGGGTGTCTGGTTCTCGCTGAAGGAGCCTTCCTACGCCGGAGTCATGGCGGCTACCGGGTTGTCGTACCTGGCCGTGCTGACCGCCCTCGGGGCTACGGTTGCCGGTCGGTCGCTCATCGGCGATGCGGCCAATCAATTAGCGACGAGTATTCTCGTCAGGTGAAGGTTTATACGCGCACGGGTGATGACGGGACGACGGGCCTCTTCTATGGAGGTCGGGTATCAAAAGCGGGTCTTGGACCCGAGGCATACGGCACGGTTGACGAAGCGGTTTCGGCATTGGGATTAGCCAGGGCGTTTGCCGAAGGAGAACTCAACGACGAGATCTTGTCTCTTCAGAGGCAGCTGTTCGTGGTCGCCGCCGAATTGGCAACCGATCCGCAAAATCGTCACAAACTCGTTCCGGGCGTAAGCATTTGTACCGAGCAGATGATCCTGGACCTGGAGGCTGCCCTCGATCGAGTTATCGCCGAGGTCGGCGCGCCAGAAGGGTTTATGGTCCCGGGAGAAGCCCCATTGTCCGCTCACCTCGACCTGGCCCGATCGATAGTTCGGCGAGCCGAGCGGCGATGTGTTGCCTATGCCGACGCCGGTCAACTTGAAGGATCATTTGTCGTTCCGTTCCTCAATCGGCTTGCGGACTATGTATTCATGCTCGTGCGAGCTAGCGAGTCGAGTTGGCAACCATCAAAACAGGAGAAGACGTGACAACGACGATCGGTTCGACGACCCAACCCGGGGTGGCACACGCCATCGGGGTTTACGAAGGTCGGGAAACATCCACCGACCAGGATCTTTTTGACGGGCTCGGTCTCAGCCAGTTGGCGTTGCTTGATGCATCTGGCTTCACCGGAAAGGTCTCCCAGGTCGTGGCCATCCCTGACGGCGACCAGCTTCTCTATTTGGTTGGGCTTGGGGAGGAATTGGACCGGGAACAACTTCGACAGGCGGCCGGTTGGTTGGCGCGGTCGGTTGGGCGGATCGAGGAAGTCACGACGAGCCTGCACTCGGTCGGACTCGACGGGGCGGTCCAAGCGGTCGTCGAAGGCTTTCTCCTGGGTCAGTATGAGTTCACCGAATACCACGCTTCAGATGTCGCCGGAACCGCCTCACTGCTGCTTGTCGGCGATGCCGACGACACCGAAATCGAACGAGCCGCGTCGTTGGCTATGACAGTGACCTGGGCGCGCGATCTCGTCAATCGTCCCCCGCGCGACAAGTCACCTCAAGCGATCGTTGAGGCGTTCCAGGCACTCGCCGAAGGTCTTCCAATTGACGTTACCGTTTGGGATGTCGCCGATCTGGAACGGGAACGGTGTGGAGGTCTGCTTGGTGTGAATGCCGGTTCAACCGCTCCCGCCAGGATGTTGATGGCCGAGTATTCGCCAGAAGGGGCTACCCAGACTCTGGCAGTCGTCGGGAAAGGCATCGTGTTTGATTCCGGTGGCCTCAACCTCAAGTCATTTGAATTCATGAAGACGATGAAATCCGACATGGCCGGGGCGGCTGCCACCATGGCAGGGTTGGTGGCCATCGCCAGAGCGCAGGTTCTCACCAGGGTGTTGGTCTATGTCCCCTTGACCGAGAACATGCCAGGGGGAGCGGCCAACCGGCCAGGTGACGTGCTCACTGCTCGTAATGGCAAGACGATGGAAGTTCTGAATACGGATGCCGAGGGCCGGTTGGTGCTTGCAGATGGATTGTCGCTTGCCGCCGAAGGCAACCCGGATCTTATCGTCGACATCGCCACCCTGACCGGAGCTTCGCACGTCGCCCTGGGGCACAAGTACGCCGGATTGTGGGCTAGCTCGGACGCCGCAGGGTCCCTCGTCGAGGCGGCCGCATTGCGGGCAGGTGAACGCGTCTGGCGGATGCCGCTGCCGCTCGATTATCGCAAGGCCATCGATTCGGACGTCGCTGACATGAAGAACACCGGTGAGCGCCATGGCGGAGCAATCCACGCGGCCTTGTTCCTCAAAGAGTTTGCCGGAGACGGTCCATGGGTTCATCTGGACATTGCCGGGCCTGCGTGGGGATATGATAAGTCTGGTTACCAGTCGGTCGGGGGGACCGGGTTCGGGGTCAGTACGCTGGTCGAAGTCGCCGGCCTCATGGAAGAATCCTGAGCGGATCGGCCAATCGTTAGTAGGATGATCAAATATGCGTAGGAGATTTCTTCTCTCCACGGCCGCAGCCGATCTGGCCGCGCTTGTTGTCGCCCTGATCGCCGGCTCATACCTGACTTTCCGAGTGGCGCCGTGGCAAGTACAGCTAAGCGGGGGACGTTCGATCGCGCCCCTGGCGGGGTATTTTCTGGTGGGGGCTCTTCTCGGCTCTTTTGCGTCGGCCAGGATGTGGGCTGGTGCCGCTCCCCGACCGACCTATGGTCGGGGTTTGGCGATTGTTGTTTTTGGCGTTGCGTTCACAGCTTTGGCGGTGGTCGGAAGCGCCTCTTATCTATCGCGTACGTTCTTCGCTGCGACCGCGGTCGTGTGGCTGGTGGGAGCCATCGTTCAGCGGGCCGTCCGCCGGCGTCGGCCATGGACGGAGTCGATGCTGGTCATAACGAATGAGAAGGGTCTCGTCGACGATCTCAGGGACGCCGAACACACCGATGTGCAACAAGTGCTCGATCCTGCTTCAGCCGGAGTAATGGAGCCTCCACCTTCCGGGGTTACCGTGGTTGTCGACTTGCGCGCTGTGCTGTCAGATCGGATGGCTCAGTTTGTGTCGTCGGCTGCTCTAGCGGGGATCCCGGTGCGGGCATTGAGCACGGTCTACGAAGAACACACCGGGCGTATGCCGATCGTGCATTTGGCCGAAGGCTGGGAGCTGTCGACTCCCGTCACCAAGACCGCCCCCTATATTGGCGGCAAATTCTTTGTGGACTGGTTTGTCGTCATGTTGGCGATCCCGCTGGCCGTTCCGCTTGGATTGCTCATTGCCCTGAGCATCAGGCTGGACTCTCCAGGGCCGGTCATTTTCCGCCAGGTTCGGACCGGCCGGTACGGGGTCCCGTTCACGCTCTACAAATTCCGAACCATGGTGGTGGATGCCGAGGCGAATGGCCCCCAATTCGCTTCGATGGCAGACCCTCGCCTGACACGGGTTGGCGGTTTTCTCCGACGTTTTCGGGTAGACGAATTGCCCCAGCTGTTCAACGTCTTGAAAGGCGAGCTAGCTCTCGTAGGCCCTCGTCCTGAGCAGGTTCCATTCACCGATCGATACTCTCGTGAGATTCCGTTCTATGAACAGCGGCACCTGGTGCGGCCCGGGGTGACCGGGTGGGCTCAGGTCAACTATGGCTATGCGGATGATCAGGCAGAGGCGGTAGACAAGTTGACGTACGATCTGTATTACGTCAAGCACATGTCGCCCTGGCTGGATCTGCACGTGTTGGGCAGTAGCATTTGGACCATCTTGTCGGGCTTCGGGGCTCGCTGACCAATCCTCGAATTGCCGGGTGTGTGATCCGGTCCCCTGAAACCGTTATCGGCTAATGGACCAGGCAGGTTTCGTCGTAGTCCACAATCGCAGGTGGCCCGGATCCGCATGATCGGCAGTCGGGGTCTTTGGCGATTCGCAGCTGAAACGTCTCCTGGGTCAAGGCATCGTACGTGAGCAAGCGGCCCCGCAGCGGGGTGCCGATTCCGAGTATCAGCTTGATCGCTTCCGTGGCCTGGAGACAGCCGATCACTCCCGGGAGCACTCCGAGAACTCCAGCCTCCTGGCAGTTGGGGGCGAGTTCGGGTGGGGGAGGGTTCGAAAAGAGACACCGATAACAGGGGCCGTCTTGCGGGTCGAAAACCGCCACTTGCCCCTCGAACCGGAAAATGGAGCCGTGAACCACCGGAATCCCGAGATGTTGTGACACGTCGTTGATGAGGTATCGGGTCGGGAAGTTGTCGGCTCCGTCGATGATGATGTCGAACCCGCTGAGCAACTCGACCGCATTGGCGGCGACGATGTTGACTCGATGGGCTTCGACGGTCACGTCCGGATTGAGATTGGTGATTGTCCGTTCGGCCGACTCGACTTTTGGTAGGTCGATGCGGTCTGTTCCATGGAGTACCTGGCGTTGAAGGTTCGAGATATCTACCCGATCGGCATCAAAGATCCCGATGGTTCCTACCCCGGCGGCAGCAAGGTACAGAGCTGCCGGTGAGCCAAGGCCGCCGGCCCCTACGATGGCGACCCGGGCATCCAGGAGCTTCTGTTGGCCGACGAGGCCCACTTCGGGAAGGGCGATGTGCCGGCTATATCGTGCGACGCTCTGGACGGAGAGGCTGGACGGGATCTCCCATGGCTGACCATCCGCCTGCCAGGCCATGAACCCACCCGCCAGGCTTCGGACGTTCGAAAAACCCATACTTTGAAGCGTCACCCCCGCCAGTAGTGATCGTTCGCCTACCGCGCAGAAGGTGACGATCGGGTCGGTGCGAGACAGGTGGGCGACTTCGGACTCGAGCAAGCCGCGAGGAATCTTTTCCGCCCCGACAATACTCCCGAGGGCAACCTCATGAGGTTCCCGGACGTCGATCAGGATCACGTCCGTTTCGTCAAGATCGGTTGGTTTCACCTCTCCAACCGTCTCCCTGGCTGAGGCAAGCATTTCCTGGAAGTCCACAATGCCATGGTAGGTCGGGTTTCGAACTTTGGGAATCGTCTTCTCGCTTACGCCGGCTCGCGGTACGCCGTGGCTTGGCTCTAGAGTTGCCCCATGGTTGTGCCCGGACTTACCCCATCAATTGAGTTTGCTTTGCTTGCCGATGCCGTTCAGGCGATGAACGGCAAGTTATTCGTGTTGGGGGGAGGTTGGGATACCATCTGGGTGAGGTCGTTCCCGGCCAGACACCACACGATGGCGATTGGGACCCGGCTTCGTGTCCCCTGGTCATCGGAGTCCCAGACATTTGAACTGACCGTTCAGCTTGTCGATGAAGACGGCAAGCCGATCTTCGACACGATCCGGCACTCCTTGACGGTGGCGCCTCCCAAGGGTGTGCCTGACGGGTTCGAGCACGGGGTGGTTCGAGCGTTCACGTTCAACAACGTCCCATTCCACCGCCCGGGTGAATATTCGTTCGTCATGGCCATCGATGGTGCAGAAACCGGTCGGTTACGGTTCTCGGTTCGGGAGCGTCGACCGGAGGTTGCCTGATGGAGATGATGCGGATGTTCCCTTTGGGGCATCCGCTCATCCCGTTCACCCTGGTGTCGTTGCGGATCTTCGAACCCCGCTACCTGCAGATGATCGCTGAGTGCCGCGCGGACACCTCGACGTTTGGAGTCGTTCTGATCGAACGTGGCTTCGAGGTTGGCGGTGGTGATGTTCGGGCGGGGATCGGGACGGTCGCTCAGATCATCGAAGTGTCTGACCTACCCGAAGGCGAGCAGGCGGTGGTAGCGGTCGGAATCGAGCGGCTGGATATTGTCGAGTGGCTGTCCGACGGACCGTATCCACGAGCGATTGTGAATCGAAGCCAGGAGACGCCGGCTCCCGGCTCGGTTGATCGGATCCCCTTGATAGACCAGCAACTGCGGGTGGTGCTGTCACTGTTGTCCGAGGCGGGAGTCGACACCGGCCCGCTCGATTACGAACTGTCGGACCAGGCAGAGGTCGCCGCCCATCAGATGTGCGGGCTTGCTCCGGTGGGCGCCTTCGACGCTCAGCGACTTCTGGCGGCTCAAACAACCGAACACCGGCTGGACCTTCTCGCCTCAATGCTCGGAGAACAGCGCGATCTGCTCATGGCTCAACTTGGTGGTGGGAGCCTGGATTAGCTGGAGTTCGGACGTCAGTTCGATCCCCAGGCATAGAAGAAGCCATCACGCGACCCGACATAGATGCGTCCCTCGAAAACGGTGGGGGTGGATTCGATACAGCCCGAACCGAGTGGCTGTTCCCAAAGTTGGGTTGGCGTGTACCGGTTAGTGACGTCATAGGCCCGTAATGCTCCGCCGGCGTCGCAATTGACGGCAACCAGCAGGGTCTCGCCAATGAGTACCGGTGACGACCAGGCATGAAAGCCGATGGGCTCTCGCCAGGTCACCTCGCCGGTGTCGGTGTTGATGGCAAGAAGCTCTCCCGGATGTGTACTGGCATACAACACCCGGTCGCCGAGGGCAGGGGTAGACCACAAACCTCCGTCCCCACCAGGGGCGGCGGGTACGGCCACCCCCCATTCGATAGGGTCGGCGGGATTCGATGGATTCAGCTTGACGATCTGGCCTACCTCCGAGGCGCGAGGCAAGAACCGTTCGAGTTCGACGCTGATGTACACGAAGCCGGCGTCATCGACGATGGGCGTGGCGTCGATGTCGTCGCCTGCCCAGAAATCAAAGACGATCGGAGCTTCGCCCTCCCGGATCCGGGTGAGGTCGATCCCGACTACTCGACCGCCTGAGTTGGTGAAGTAGGCCCGCTCGTTGTGGATGGCAATGGAACTCTCGATGGAAGCGTTCGAGTCGCCGACCGCATTGAGGAGTTCCTGATTCCATCCGGGTACCTTGGCAAGAATGATCGGTGAAACCCCGACGCGTCCCGCCTCAAATGTGCGGTTGAGTTCGATGGCGAAGAAGAATCCGTTCTCCCCGCCTTCGTAGAGGATGCCATCGACGATCGATGGGTTCGAGTCCCAGTCGTTGTTCCAGATGCCCGGATGATCGGCGGAGTCGAGACTCCAGATCTCGTACGGGGTGTCGGTGTCGAGTGCGAGGATGCGCAGTTTGTTGTCCCGGCTTCCGAAGTAGAGCAGCGGATAGCCGTCGGGGTCAAGTGTCACCGAGCCCTTGATCAGGTCTCCGGTCACGAACGGGGGTCGACTGTCACGGCCCGTTTCGGCGTCGACGAAATGGACCGCACGATCGTAAGCGCCGAAGATGATCTCGGTTCGCCCGTCAGGACGTTTCCACACCACGGGCTGTCCTGTCCACCCAGTCCCGCACCATTGCCGGGTTTCTTCGCCAACCGAAGAGTTGGAGCACATGGCTTTGTCCGGGTAACGCCAGATGACGTCAGGCGCCATCGGGATCGTTCCGGTCCCGTAGTAGTTGCGTTGGGGATTTCCCCGGAACTGCAGCACGCCGTT
>CAJQPD010000278.1 GCA_905480085.1 uncultured Acidimicrobiia bacterium | reverse complement strand
GCGGTCGAACGCCGCCTCCCCGCGCACGATCACTTCATTCTTGAGGCTGTCGACGAGCGGGCGAGCCACGCCGACCGGCAACGGGGTAACCAAGCCGATCCAGCGCGACGACAACCCCGGACTCAACACCGGAACCGGAATGATGATCCGGTTCCGCAACCCTGCTTCCTCGGCATAACCCCGCATCATCTGTTCGTATGTCACGACATCGGGGCCGCCAAGCTCAAGGATCCGGGATCCGGCCCCGTCCTCGAGGGCGGCAGTGAGGGCCGCGAGGACATCACGAATGGCGACTGGCTGACACAGGGTTCGCACCCATTTGGGCGTCGTCATAACCGGCAGCACTTCGGTGAGATATCGAAGCATCTCGAAACTAACCGATCCGGATCCGATAATGACGGCCGCCCGCAGCTCGGTCACGTCCGTCCGTCCCTCCGCCAAAATGTGGCCGACCTCCTGACGCGACGCAAGGTGTTTCGAAAGGCGTTCGCGTTCGGGATGGCCGAGACCGCCGAGATAGACGACCCGCTTCAGCCCGGCACCGTCGGCCGCTTCCCGGAAATTGGTTGCGGCGATACGATCGGCCGAGCCGAAGTCGACTGCCGATCCCATAGAATGAACGAGGTAGTAGGCATAATCACAACCTGCCAAAGCAAGGTTCAGGGATTCAGGATCCATGACGTCACCCTTGACAATCTCAACGTCCGAGGCCCAGGGATCCAGCGAGAGCTTGGACGGATCGCGGCTAAGGCAGCGAACCCGATAGCCCTTCATAAGAAGATGCGGTACCAACCGACCTCCGACGTAGCCACTGGCTCCGGTGACAAGTACAAGTGGTTCAGGCATCGAGCCAGACTACCGGGGTGTAGCAAATACTCCGTCAGATGGGTCGTTGATACGTTGCCCCTGATGTTGTGATCCTGAATCCGAGCCCCTCGTACAGGCGGTAGGCGCCGGTTGGATTCTCGACATGTACCCCCAGGCCGGCGTCTTCATAGCCACTGGCTTTCAAATCACGCAGGCTGGCACAGATAAGGGCACCGGCCACCCCCTGGCCACGCCATTGTCGAATCGTCGAGATATCTTCGGTATAGGCTCGTTTCCTGCCATATTCGCGGTTGGCTTCCTCGTTGACAAAGGTCCGAACCTGGCCAACTACCTGGTCGCCGGACCAGGCGACTTTCCACAACGATGGATCCCGGTTCGGATCTCCAACGAAGCGTTCCCAGTCTTTCTCATTCGGTTCGATTGCGCCAAAGTGATCTCGAAAGGCCTCAACGTCGGCTTCCCATACAGCTCTCAAATCCTCCTCCCTAACCGGCCGGATTTCAACACCGGCAGGTAACGGTCGATCGGGTATGTTCTCAAGATCGGGGCGAATCATCGAGGTGTAGTGAGCCACCGGGTGGTACCCATCACCCAGGACGAGATGCACGGCGCCAACGTCGGCGTCATCTGCATCGGTCTGGAACTGCTTGTCATCAGCGGCGTGACCACTCGCAACTGCGCTCAGATACCCTTGGGCCCAGGCAAGCATCGAGGTTCCAATACCTCGCCTGCGGAAACCAGGAATCAGCCTCCCCATGTGTCGATAGATGTGCGTACCGCCCAGTTCGCGATTCCATCGGCCAAGGACATACCCAACCGGAACGCGGCCGGCTTCCACGATGAGCAAACCGTCCTCGACGTTGAAATTCTGGGTGTTCGTGAACTCATTCTCAATTTCGTCGGCCGTCGGCAACGACTCATCACTCTCCGGACTCGCCGCTCGTTTGAAGACCTCGGCGACCAACCCGAAGTCTTGTCGGTCGTTGAAGGTCCGGGCGGAGACTCCGGATGGAAACGTGAACTGAACCATGCGATCAAGATACCGTCAGATACCCAGACAAGCTGGCGATTTTCAACAGCCAAAGCCCCCTGGCACCAGAACCCCGGGTTGCACCCCGGGTTCCAGCGCCCGAATATGGGCGCTGGGGTCCTCGGAACGTTTCAGCAACGAGTGGCTGCGCCCGTCGTCGAAATGCGGCCGGTAACTAGTCACCTCGGGGAGGTGCAGAACCATTCTCACTGAATCCGTTGTCCATACCGATAGATCCCTAGGTGACCAGGGAGTAATACATGACCATTCTTCAGCGAGGGGCGAGAGGCTCAAGTCGCCACGTTCACTCCTATCGGGAAGCGCCAAGCATCGCCGGATTCACCCGTCGCGTGTGCAGCGATTGTCACCACGTCAGCATCGATTCACCCGACGCCGCGATTCCAAACGCAGTTCAAGGCCGCCAGACCGGACTCTTCGGAACTCCCCCATCGGGCCTCGGTCTGCGTAGCGAGGAACTGCTACCCGGAAACAGCCAAAAGCGACAGTTCGGTGCCAAGGTGAGCGCCGCCTAGGAAAGCCAGCATGGTGGCCGGCAGAACGGCACGCCCGATCGGCAATGTCGGATTCGTGAAGAAACTAACTTGACCGCTCGGCTTTGGACTTCTGGATTGGCCAGTGGGAATGCGCATGCGACGGCGACACACCGCGCATCGTGGTTAGCCGCCAGTTCGA
>CAJQPD010000277.1 GCA_905480085.1 uncultured Acidimicrobiia bacterium | reverse complement strand
CCGACACCGCAGGCCGTCCCCGGGGAGGCGACTCCGTTGTCGGTGCAGGAGCCCGTGCCGTCGCAGGTATCCTGAATCACACACTCGCTGCCGTCATCGCCGCAGTTCGTGCCCACGTTTTGGTAGCCATTGTCGATGCAGGTTCCGCTACCGTCGCAGGAGTCCTGAATGGTGCACTCGTCGCCGGCGTCGCCGCAGTTGGCTCCGACAACCTCATGCCCATTGTCGACGCAACTGCCGGCACCGTCACAGGTGTCCTGAAGGGTGCATTCTGTGCCGCTCCCGCCGCAAGTCGCTTCTGTCGATTCGAATCCGCAGGTAGCGGAGCAGCAGGAATTGCCGGAGTCGTCGCACTGTTCGCCGATGTCGATCAGGCCGTCGCCGCAGCTGCCGGTCTGGATCGAGAACTGTGCGATGGCCTGATCGTCGCTGAGGCCTCCGGTGCTTCCGCCGAAACCGAAGCGCCAGCCAGCCTGCGGTGCCCAGCCGGGTATCTGCACTTCGATCAGGGCCCCGGCCGTGTTGTCGGCGGTATCGGCGACGACGAGTTGCCCGTTGCGATCGACCGCGACCTGCGCATATGTCCACTGTCCTCGAAGCTGTCGGGGACTGGACTCGGCGATCAGGTTCCCGTCGTAGTACGCCCGGATCCGATCGTTGTTGTAGGTCGCCCAGACGATCGTCAGGCCGCTGGGGCCGACATTTTGGTTGAAACTCGCGTCACTGAGGTCTCCGAAGCGAAAGCCGATCCCGTCAGCACCGCCGCCATTCCATGCATATTTGGTAAAATAGGCGGCAAAGCTGTCGATGGCCTGCCCGGGGTTCTGATCGTCCAGGATGGCCGAGCCTTGTTGGCCGCCCACGTTATCGGTCAGTCGGAGGTAGAAATCGTCTTGTCGGGCATTGCCGAAGTAACTCCAACCGGATTGAGGCGCGGTCGAATTGAATTGCTCGGGGAGGGCCCCGACGACGTGGGTGACGATCGAGGTATCCTCGATGGTATGTTCGTCGGCGAGACCACCCGTGGAGGCGGCGAGGATGAAGCGCCTTCCGGCAACCGGCGTCCACGAGCCGATGTTGCCGACAATACCGTCGCCATCGTGCCAGATTTTAATTTCGCCGTTCGAGCGCACCACCACGCATAGCGAAACAAAGTTTCCGGTGCGCAAATTCTTGGAGGGGCCCTCGACGACCAGGCTGCCGTCGTAGTAGGCCGCGATTTTACCCGCGATATCACCGCCACCGTTATCATAAGTGTCGAGCGAGACTGCGAGACCATTGGTCACGCCTTCCGGGTCGCTGGAAATGCTTTCGGGGTCCCCGAAGTTGAAAGAGAAGCCATCGGCTCCCGAGCCATTACCAATAAATACACTGGTGCATCCGTGGAAGGAATCTACCGCTCGGCCCGGATCGAGGTCATCGATCACAACTCGGCCATATTCAGATCCCGCGTTGCTCGTCAGGACGATCTTGGCGCTGACGGCCTCGGCGTCGCCGATCAATGATGTTCGTGAGCCACTCCCCGAGTTCCAACTGGAGGCGAAACTGCCGGCGCGTGATTCCAGAGGGACGGTGAGCACCGCCGCCGCGAGAATGAGTGCGGCAAAGCCGGATTGCAGGAAAGCAAGATAGCTTGGTGAACGAACGAGCCGGATATTCATCGGGTATAACTCCTGTCGGACTGTTTAGCGCTGCCTCTCTCATATCGCCGCTGGAGCCTGCGGGTCAACAAAAGGTTCTCCCAAGCAGGGGCGGTGCCTCAGGAAATCTCTGACTGACGCACTGCGCTAAGGTGCGGCTGCGGAAAGCGTCCAGGTCCGCAGGTCGTGATTCTGCGCCGAGCTGCCTGTTTGCGCGGAAAAACCGCCGTAAACCAGGCTCAAATCCGACAGGTCGACATCTACCCAATTTTCCAGGGCGGCAGGACTGCCTTCGTCGATCAGGCGGATTCGTAGCTGACGCTGTGCGCCAAGGTAGTCCAGTTCCAGCCGATAGACGTGCCCCGTGGTCCCGGGCGTGGGATCGGTCGCAAAATCGAGCAGGTCGTTGAAGAAGATTCGGTTTCCCCCAAGCAGGACCTCAAGGGATTCACTGGTGCCTTCGCCGTTATCCCAGGTGTCGACGGCGACCGTCAGTGCCGATCCCGTAAAGGAACCGCGGATGCCCGGGTTTGCGGCCAACCCATCGGGTTGGAGGTGGAAGGACAGGCCATCGGCGCCGCCGTTGACCAAATGACTGATCTGCAGTCGGAAGGCTGTCGACCAACTTTTTGAGGCATCGATGGGTTGGGTCAACCAAGCTGAACCCACCTGACCACCGCCATTGTTGGTCAGGCGCAAGCGTTGTGGGTTGGGCTGGAAAAGAGCGTCCTCGTCGCGAACCCAAAAAGTGGATCCGACCAGCGACAGGTCGGTGGTTTCAAAAGAGGAGCCCGTAAAGTCATGATGAAAGGCGATCTGATGGGGAACGTTGTCCTGCATGAGTTGGACAAGTTCACCGGGTGTCACGATCTCGACGTCGGGCGATAGGCTCGCCACCACGCTCTGGACCAGATC
>CAJQPD010000276.1 GCA_905480085.1 uncultured Acidimicrobiia bacterium | reverse complement strand
CCGCCACTCCCCTGGCGGCCAGCTCCCGAAGGGCGATACCGGCCATCTGTGAGCGGTCGAGCGCCACGGTTGTGACGTACACGACGGTGGGAGGCTGCTCCTGAAAATCTCGCTCGAGTTCCGTGGCGATCAACTCCAATGATGGCTCTTCGATCGATTCCCGGTCCGTCGCAGCGGCGTTCGGCCAGGAAGTAGCCACAATCGAGGAAGCCGGGTAGAGGGCCGACCCTCCGATCTCAGCGACCAGCAAGTCGTCGCCCACCACGACAGCCACCAGATCACGAAAGCTCGGCGAAGTCACCATGGATCGCGGATTGGCGGCAAACCGACCGGTTCCGAATTGGAATCCGACGTGCTCCCATTCTTCACCTTGCGCGGAACTGACAGAAAGATCCGATCGATCGGACGCCAAGCCATAGTCGCCGGCAAGATCACCAACCGACAGAAGCTTCTCCGTCAAACCGACAAACACTTCAGCCGACGTTGAATATGGAGTGAGCGTCAGTCCGTCGAGGTACGGCAGTTCGTTGCCGTTCTCGTCAATACGCCCGTACTGTGGATTGCGCCGGAGCGACACCGAGCCGTCTTCCTGGATGGTGCCGGCGATGAACGGTCCCGCCGAGAGCCACATTCGGTCGTCCCAATCGTTGATGAGATCGGTACCTTCGATCTGATGGCGAGGGAGGATCACCTCGAACAGTGAGAGGTAGTCGACAGATGGTTGAAGGACTTTGAAGGTATACGTTTCGTCCGATGCGACCGGGTCCGAGATCAGGCCATAGCGGTCTCGCAGCTCCCGATCGATGCGCCGATCCGAGGCGAGCAGTTCGGCGGTGAAGGCCAGGTCATCGCTGGTGATCGGTTGGCCGTCCTGCCATCGAGCGTCCGGGCTCATGCGCAGGGTTACCGTGACAGACCCGTTTTCGTTGGCGATGAGACCCTGGTTGGCAAACGATGGGATCTCGGCAAGGACCCCTGGCTCAAGATCGTAGGTACCACCGTTCAGGACAAACGCTGAGGCCCAGGTGACTGCCCCCACGGCGTCTCCGAGTCCGGAACGTTCGACGAAGGGGTTGAGGGTGGTCGCTGGTCCGATCACACCCACGGCGGCCACACCCCCATAGGGATCGGCGGCCAAACCCGACTGGCGGATCATGGTTGTAGTCGTCGTCGATTCGACGGGCGCGATAGCCAGTTCAACAGGTTGAGTGGTTGTGGTGGTTGCGGCAACCGTTGACGTCGTGGGGGAACTTGTCGATACCGGCGCGATCGCCTCCTGGGGAGCCTCCCCGAGGGCGAAGAACGCAACCGAGATGGCGCCGACGACCAGCGCTACTACAAACGGGATCCACCGCCCCCCGCGGCGCATGTCTCGCTACCCGAGCAGGATGGCGAGGGCAATGGTGGAGACTGTGAAGATCCCCGCCGAGATAACCGTAAGTCGATCGAGGTTTCGTTCCGCAACAGTTGATCCACCGCCACCGGACGGACCCATGCCTCCCCCGAACAGATCAGACATGCCACCAGAACCCGAACGGAAAAGTACGAGCGCGATGATGATTAATGAAACGAGGACGTGAACGATGCCTACCGTCCATAACAAGATGTTTGCCATGATGATTTCTCCGAAGAAGGTCGGCGCGGTCTGCGCGCCGAAGCAAGTATGGGCCGGGCAGCCCGGAAGGTCAAGTTCTGTCAGCCGGCTTGGCGGGCCACCGCCTCCGCCGCTGCGGCAATGGCTTCGGGATCACCCAGGTAACCGCTACGCACGACGTTGAAATCGTCGTCAAGTTCGTACCTCAAAGGAGCTCCCGTGGGAATGTTCAGATCCGGGATATCTGCATCGCTGATGTTGTCAAGGTGCTTAACGAGCGCCCGCAGGCTATTGCCGTGAGCGACCACCAGAACCGACCCGACCGATCGAAGATCGGGCACGATCGCGTCGTGCCAATACGGAAGCATTCGATCGACGACATCGGCCAGGCATTCGGTCGCCGGAAGCAGATCAGGAGCGAGGACCCGATATCGCTCGTCGTGTAGTGGATGGCGATCGTCGGACTTTTCCAAGGCTGGCGGAGGCGTGTCATAGCCTCGCCGCCAGGCGAATACCTGTTCGGGACCGTGAAGTTCGGACGTTTCTTTCTTGTTCAGGCCCTGCAGCGCTCCGTAATGGCGTTCGTTGAGGCGCCAATGCCGTCGAACCGGAAGCCAGGAACGCTCCATTGCCTCAAGGGCAAGGTTGGCGGTGGCGATAGCCCGTATCAACACCGACGTGTGCAGGATCGCCGGGGCCACTCCCTCGGCGCTCATCAGGGCACCGGCAGCGGTGGCCTCATCTCGGCCCTGATCCGTGAGGGGAACGTCGGTCCAACCGGTAAACCGATTATCGAGGTTCCACGTGCTCTGGCCGTGACGAAGGAGGACAAGTTCGTACGTCATGTCGGTCTAGATCCAGTATCGAACGATCGAAGCGAACGAGTCGGGGTCGAGGGAGGCCCCGCCAACCAGCCCACCATCTATGTCGCGCTTTGCCATGAGCGCGGCGATGTTTCCGGCATTGACCGACCCACCGTAAAGAATCCGCACGTGTTCGGCTGCATCGCCCCATCGTTCGCCAAGCGCGGCCCTGATGGCGCTCACCACCTCGGCGGCGTCTTCGGGGGTGGCGGTCTGACCTGTTCCAATCGCCCAGACCGGTTCGTAGGCAATCACCGTGCTCGTAACGGCATCGGCGTCCATCCCGGCAAGACCACCCATCAACTGTGTGGTGACCACGGACAACGTCTCACCCGCTTCCCGTTGATCAAGGGTTTCGCCGACACAAAGAATCGGCGTCATCTGATGGGACAGGATGGCCTTGACCTTCCGATTGACCATGTCGTCCGTCTCGCCGAACAGGGCCCGGCGTTCAGAGTGACCTGCCAGGACATAGTTCACCGAGAGCTTGGCGAGCATCCCGGCAGAAACTTCACCAGTAAACGCTCCC
>CAJQPD010000275.1 GCA_905480085.1 uncultured Acidimicrobiia bacterium | reverse complement strand
AGATCCGAGGCTCGCTTGATGGTCTCGTTTGCGACCGACATCGACTCAAATGACCCACTGAGGAAGAGCGTGCTACCCGGCGCCGCCAAACTCCTGATGTACGCACCAACCGCTCGCTCTTGCGACTCGCGGTCGAGCTTGATGACCTCGGAGCGGATAACGTCCATGTCGGAGCGTTGCGCGGCGATCTTCAACCCGACCGATTCGAGATCGGCGTTCACCCGTCGGTACGTGGTCAGCGTTTCGCTCAGCCGGAGCTCAAGATTGGTCGCCGTCGCCTGATCCTGGACGTACACGCTCTCAGCCGTCTGGCGTGCGCCCTGCGTTTCGGCGGCCACTCGCTCGGCCTTCTCGAGTTCAGTCTCTGCGTTCGCCACCAGGCCGCCGAACAAGAGCCCGGTGACAAGCAAGCACACAAGTAGAGCCGTTAAGGCCCGGAATCGAGACACGCCGCGCAGGCTACCGCCAGATCAACTTGATCTGGGGGACCTACCTTCGGCCGCTGAATTCGGCATGCGGGCACGGCGCACGCCAGACTGGCGAAATGACAGCAGTATCAGATCTCGACTGGCGACTCATTGCCAGCGCCGTTCTGGTGATAACGGTCTCGACGCTCCCCGCCTTCATCACGGCCGCTGCCATCGCCCAGGCCGGCCCCGATATCGGATACGGTCCCCAGAAGCTGGGCATCCTCACGTCGATCTACTTCCTTACGGCGGCGGTTTCGTCTTCAAGGATCGGCAATCTGGTGGAACGCGTCGGATGGCGCCGAACGATGCGATTCAATGCGATCGTGGCATCAATCCTTCTCCTGGTGGTAGCGACGGCAGTTCGCAACATCTGGACGCTCGGAGTCGTCCTGGCCGTCGCCGCGGCAACCTACGGTGCCGCCAACCCGGCCGCCAACCTCGCCCTGGCGCGGCACATCCCCGAGGATCGCCGTGGCCTCGTCTTCGGTATCAAACACGCCGGGATTCCCACCGCCAGCTTCCTGGCCGGGATCGCCATCCCTGCGGTCGTACTGACGCTCGGATGGCAGTGGGCCTACGCATTCGGCGCGATGATCGCCGTCGGGGTGTACTGGCTGATCCCCACCGATACCGGTCGACCGATTGACACCCAACCGACCGAGCCACGAACGCCGATGACGTCGCGCTGGCTGGTCGTCCTGGGAATCGGGAGTGGCTTCGCCACCCTGGCGGCCGGGATCCTGGGAACCTTCCATGTCGATGCGGCCATCGCATATGGTTTCTCGGAGGCCGATGCCGGCACGCTGCTGGCGGTCGCTTCGCTCACGACGATCGTCGCCAGGGCAACGTACGGGCACCTGGCCGATCGGACCGGGGCGAGCGGTCTCGGGTTCATGATCTGGCTGTCGGTTCTTGGCGCGGCGTGTTTCTTTGCGCTCGGTACCAGCCATTCGATCTGGTTCGCGGCGATCACCCTGGCAGCATTCTCAACGGGATGGGCATGGCCGGGGTTGCTGACTTACGGCGTGGTGCGGGCCAACGCCGGTCGTCCCGCCGGATCTACTGCCATCACCCAGGCGGGAATCTTCCTGGGGGCGGGTGCCGGCCCGGCGCTGTTCGGTTGGCTGATCGAAAATCGCTCATATCAGGCCGCCTGGAACGTGACCGGTATCAGCCTGCTCGTTGCCGCCGGATTGGTCGCAACCGTGCGGACACGAGGCGTGCCGGTCGCGTAACCTTCAAACCATGAAATCGGACGCCAGGACCGTAAGCCAATACCTCGCCGAGCTTTCACCCGAGCGGCGGGAAGCCATCGAGACCGTCCGAAACGAGATTCTTCGACGCCTTCCAGGAGGCTATGTCGAGACGATGGGATTTGGCATGATCGCCTATGTCGTCCCACTCGACGTATACCCCGATACCTACAACAAGCAACCGCTCATGTACGCCGCCCTGGCCAGCCAGAAGAACCACATGGCCGTCTATCTGTCAGCCATCTACGTCTCAGACTCACACCGGGAACGGTTCGAAGCGGCCTACGCGGCCACGGGAAAGCGTTACGACTGTGGAAAAAGCTGCGTTCGTTTCCGGCGACTCGGCGAGCTACCACTGGAAGTGGTTGGCGATGCCATCGCCTCGATGTCGATGGATGAGTTTGTCGCCATGGCTAAGTCAGCTAGATAGGACCTGCCCCCTCAATCCTGCCATCGGCCTCCTGGCTGCACCAAATCCCTTGTGAAGCGAAATATGGGGCCGGCAAATTAACTCAGCATTAAGATCCCAAAGAAAATTCAAAGATTCTGGTTTGGCGAGCAGAACCACTACACATGGGTGTCGGCCAAGTTGATCTCGACATCGCCATTACCGAGGGCAAGCTCAACTGAGATCGACTGCGATCTCGATCAATCGCCTCCACGATGGAGTGCCGGCAACAGGGAGTGACGGCAGCGCTATGGGGCGCAATCGATCGCGACTAGAAACTCAATAAGGCGCTCGCGAACAACACGTGGAACGGGTCGCAGTAGATAATCACCGACCGGTAGAGGGAGACGTCGACATCGGCTGGAATGTCGTAGTTCTGGTTGCCGACGTTTCCCTTCAGCGAACCGAGGTCGAGGTACTCACCGAGGTCGGCTGCCGGATCGTCACTGGTTGACAGCAGCACATGCAGGTCCGGGCCGTTGGTGACCTCGAATTCTTCAAGACGCACGACGTTCGATCCGTCGGCCAGTGAATAAAGGGTGGCGGTGCCACTGCCCTTGTGGAAGTTGTCCGCGTCCATAAATGGGCCGGTGGCGAGCACCGTCGGCGTGTCGGCTGGCATGGCATCTGTGGTCTCGACCGACGGCGAATCTGTCTCTTTCACCCTCTCGGCTTCGACCTCGGCAGGCGTCATGTTATCGGGAACTAGAGCCGAGGCGGCCATAGGGAATGCATCATCGACCTCATTCGTGATGAACAACGGCGAGATCAAGTACCAGGCGGCCGCCAACCCGGAGATAAACCCGACTCCTACTACCCAACGAGCGATGGGACGTTTCAGCAGTTCTTTCACAAGCACCTCCAGAGGCTTCAACCACAGGCCCAGGCTGGGGCTTCCCGTAAAACGGTGAACAGTCGAGGAACTCGGCCGTTTTTGCAAGAAGTTCAGGTGCTTCGTCGCGCCGAGAGTGATTGAGTTCGATAGGCTCAGACGGGACAAAGGGAGGGACTGATGAAACTTGTACGTTTCGTCTTCATGGCGGGATGGCACTGGTGTTGGTCGGATGTGGCGGGGAGGCCGATCCGGTTCCTGACACTGGTTCCGGAACATCCACCGAAACAACGACCACCGGGACCGACAACGTTGAGATCCCCGACGAGGGGGAAGATCTTCCCGACATCGGGACGGCGACTTTCAGCGATCCGTTGAATGTCGACAATCCGTGGTTTCCGCTCACCCCGGGTACCCAGCTGGTCTTCGAAGGTAACACCATGGATGAGGGTGAAGAGGTCCATCATCGCATCGTGTTCACCGTCACCGACCTGACGAAGACGATCGATGGGGTTCCGGTGGTCGTCCGCTGGGACGAGGACTACAGCGACGGCGAACTTGTCGAAGCGGAGTTGGCGTTTTTTGCTCAGGACGACGACGGCAACGTGTGGCATCTCGGTGAGTACCCCGAAGAGTACGAAGAAGGCGAAATGGTGCTGGCCCCCACCTGGCTGGCCGGGCTAGAAGGTAGCCAGGCCGGCTACATCATGAAGGCCGACCCGCAAACCGGAACACCGAGCTACGCCCAGGGATGGGGACCGGCTGTCGAATGGACTGATCGCGGGCAGATCGACGCCCTCACGGGCGAAACCTGCGTAGCGACCGGTTGTTATCCGAACACCCTCATCATCGCCGAATGGGCGCTGGACGAGCGCGAAGAGGGTGTGCAGCTGAAGTATTACGCAGAGGGAATCGGCAACATCAAGGTCGGATTTCGAGACAACGACGCCACCCAGGAGGAATTGGAGCTGATCGAGATCATCATGCTCGACGAAGCAGGACTCGCCGAGGTTCGTGTCAAGGCCCTTGCCTTGGAAGCCAGCGCGTATGAGAACAGCCCCGATGTATACGGCGAGACCGACCCGGCTACCCCTCGATAGGTTCGCCTAAACCCGGCCACTTTCGATGTCGGCTACCAGGCCGACTGCGAACTGGTCGTCCAACGTCAATAGGTCAACACCCGGGCCATCGTACAAACGGTGCGCCCGGGCGACGACCTCGCCCAGGTCCGCGTAAAGCGCATCCCCCGGACACGACGTGCTGGCAACGTCCCGATGGCCCACCACGGTGTCAAGGCCGACGGTAAATCTGGCCGAAGCCCAGGCCGCCAATCCAGCAGCAGCCTCGAGCTGCTCTTCGGTCGGTGCCTGATCGTTGAACTGACCCTCACAACAGATCAGAAAGTGACCGGTCGGGTCGTAATTGGTGTTGGTGTCACCGACTGCCCACACCGGACGCCCTTCATACACGTGCCCGTTGCGATCAACGACGTAGTGATAGGCGAGGTCTGGCCAAGCTTGGTCGGTCTGGTGGTATGCCTGGTGGTCGCGCAGTCTCTGGGGTGCATTCTGGTTGTCCTCGAGAAGCGCGCCGCTGTGATGAACCGTTATGCGGGTGATCTGGTGTTCGCCGAATGTACCGGCAACCGGGGCGGCTCCCCAGGCCGACTTCGGAATGACTGCAACCTGAACCGGTGTGAGGGGATCGGGAGGCTGCACCGGACTGGTACTCGTGGTGCTGGCCGACGCCACCCCAAAGCTGGCCTGCCCGAGAGTGACGGGGGCCGGCACCTCGTTGCGGCGGAGCCATTCCAAACCCACGCCCGATGCTCCGAGACCCAACACAATTTTCAAGAATCTACGACGACCAATCACTGACAGGAAAGGCTAGGCGATGACGCCCCAGTCACCGCGTCAACGAGAAGCCCTCGTCCTCCCAGCCTTCGATCCCACCGACCATCTTCTTGACAGGCCGCCCCAGACGGGCAAGACGAATCGCGGCCATCCTGGGGCCGTCATCTCTGAGGAATTTGTCGCTCGATCGGAGTCCCGCTCTAGCTGACTGCTTCGATCCGGGCCATGGCAATTCGAATGGCCGCTTCATTCGGGGTGATCGACAGGGTTCTCGCCGACTCGAGAATGTCCTTCGTGCGCTCACCGAGCCCTCGCACCTTGCGCATCACCCGGTCCCTGTCATAACCATGTAGCTCGTCGGCGACATTGATCACGCCACCCGCGTTCGCTACGAAGTCAGGGACATAAACAATTCCCTGATCCAGAAGGCGATCGGCGTCGTCATCGTGGGCGAGTTGGTTATTCGCAGAGCCGACCACGAGTCGACAGTTGAGTCGCGGAATTGTGTCGGCGCTCAGTACTTCGCCCATGGCACACGGAGAGACAACATCAACATCAACAAACAGGATCTCCTCATGAGGAATCGCCTTTACCCCGAAGTCTTCCACCGCACGATCGACCGCCGGTTCCCATACATCGGCCACTAACACCTCGGCCCCAGCTTCGACGAGCAGACCCACATATGCATAACCGACCTTACCGACGCCTTGCACGGCCACTCTCCTACCAGCCAGATCCGACGACCCAAATGTGTATTCGGCTGCTGCCACCATCGAGGAAAAGACCCCCAACGCTGTCGCAGGAGACGGATCGCCTGAGCCACCGTGAGAGGTAGAGGTTCCAGTGACCCACCGGGTCTCGCGCCGGACGCATTCCATGTCCTCGATTGTGGTCCCGACATCCTCGGCCGTGACGTACCGGCCACCCAGCGACTCGATCAACCGGCCGTAGGCCAGGAGAAGAGCCTCGGTCTTGATCTGGCGGGGGTCCCCGATAATGACTGCCTTTCCGCCGCCGTGATCGAGTCCTGCTGCGGCGTTCTTGAGGGTCATCCCCTTGGAGAGGCGCAAGACGTCTCGAAGCGCTTCGTCGTCGGAGGCGTACGGATAAAAACGGGTGCCACCCAGGGCGGGCCCGAGGGCAGTCGAATGAATGGCAATGATGGCCCGCAGGCCGCTCTCGTCATCAGCGCCGTACAGAACGTG
>CAJQPD010000274.1 GCA_905480085.1 uncultured Acidimicrobiia bacterium | reverse complement strand
CGGAATTGTGCGCAACCCTGTCCATTGATCGTGGCGATTTGCCGGTGATTTGGGATGCGGATTTCTTGCATGGGCCACCAACTGCAACAGGCGAACCGACTTACGTCCTCTGTGAGATCAACGTCAGTTCCGTGTTCCCCTTTCCTGACGACGCCCTTGATCCACTAGCGGACGAGGTGCTCAGACGACTCAGCCGACCTGGTGTCGGCGGCAATTCCTGAAGATTGTCATTCGCCGGTTGGCCACATTCGGAGGGCGGCGCTCAAGACGGTTGTCTCAAGCCGTCCCGGGGACCTACCACTCGTGTTCCCGGCCATCCCAGGTCCAGAAGCCACCATGCATCTGGGTCGTTAGCCCAGCCATGAGCCTGCGAATCCCCGCGGCGCTCTCGGACACCGAGACGGGCGCCGATGATCCACCCATGTCAGTACTAACCCAGCCCGGGTGGATGACAATGGCCCGAATCCCTCGCTCGGCCCAGCCCGGAGCTCGCAGCCGGAAGGCGTCGTTCAGGGCAGCCTTCGAGTCACCATAATCACCAAGGCTGCCGGTTCGGCCGCGGCGGGCACCAAGTTGAGACGTGATCAGGCCGATCTTGCGTTGGTCACTGGCCGCCACATGCTCGAGAAGGGCTTCGGCCACCCGGATGGGGGCTTCGGTGTTGACGGCCATGATCACCTCCCGGGGAGTATTGCGATAGACGCCGGCGCCATGGATGAGAACATCGATCGGCATTCCATCGAGAGAGACCAGTAGCGCCTCCAGGTCGGCGTTCGACCGGACATCCATCTGATGCAACGTGACGTCCCCGGAGATTTCCCCAAGCGGTCCCGGTTGATCGACCGTGCGAGTCGTGGCGTGGACGGCCCAGCCGTCGACCGCGTACTGGGTTGCCAGTTCGAGTCCAATACCCCGGCTGGCGCCAACAATCAGGCACGTGGAAGACATATCTGCACGCTAGTCGCTGCCGATTGCAGTTCGGGTGACGTCGATCAGACCGGGCTGGTACCGCGTGCCTTGAGCGTCATTTCACGCGTCGAGTGTGCATCCACGTTCGATATACGCAATCGTATGCACACTCGTTCCAGGCGGCGTGCCATCGCAGGGTGTAGTCAGCGGATCAACGTCAAAAGAAGTACGGTCGGTTCGAGCGCCTTGACGGAGTGGGAGAGATGTGCGGCCATATGAATCCAGGTCCCCGGGCGGGCAATCACGGTTTCGTCGCCAAGGCCGATTTCAGCTCGGCCCCTGATGATCTGGATAACGGCCGGCAGGGCGGCGGTGTGTTCGGTGAGTTCCTGGTCGGTGTCGAACCCAAACAGCACCAGGCGAATGCTGTCGTCTTTGTACAGAACCCGGCTGAGGGTCCCGTCCTTTGGGATCTCAAGTTCTGCTTCGAGGTCGGCAATGACCGTGGTGGGAGTTGATGGTTCCATCGGCTTAGCCTACGTGGAGCAGGCGAAATGCGAAACCTGTCGCTGGCTTCTCACGCCTGGCCCCGCCGACCGGAGCGGGTCTCGTTGCATGGTATGACTTCGGTGCACCAGATTGGGACTTTTGCTCCCTCTGTTTGCGTCGACCCGGTCCCTACGCTGAATGCGATACCGTCCGAAGAAAGACCAAAGATGATCGAGTCACATGACTACACACTCACGCTTCGTGGAACAGGTCCCAAGACCGGGACACTGACCGACCAGACGCTGGAAGTGGCACTCGATGTTGCTTCGCCCCCCGAATTTGGGGGTCCCGGTGGGGTCTGGAGTCCCGAGCATCTTTTTCTTGCTTCCCTGTCGGCGTGCCTCATGACGACGTTCCGGGCCATCGCCGACGGATCAGGCGTCGAAGTGCTCGGCTACTCGGACAATGCGGTTGGACACCTGCAGCGAGGTGAGGATCGACTGTACAGAATGGACCGGGTGACGCTGCGACCCAGGATCATGGTTAGTCGTGCCCAGGCTGACCGGGCGCTCCGCCTTATCCAGAAGGCCGAAGCGGCCTGTTTGATCAGTCGATCGGTCAACTCCGAGATCGTCATGGAACCAGACATTCAGGTCGTCGAACCGGTCGGGTGACCGCCCTTCGTACCCACGGGCGTCGCATCGCCTAGGGTGCAGACAAGCATGTGCTTCTCTCCGGAAGTCGATCTGCTAGCCGGTGCAGGGATCACCGCGATCGGGATCGACGCCCTCCGGCATGTCGATCACCCGAGTCAGCGGGCCCTGGCTTCGCTTCCGATCGTCTTTGGTGTTCATCAGTTGATCGAAGTGGGCGTATGGTGGAGCCTCGACGGACCGATTCCCGCTCAGACCGGTCATCGATTCGCGCTTGTCTATCTGTCGATCGCGTTCGGGCTTATCCCGTGGTTTATTCCGATGGCGGTCCGTCGTCTCGAACCAAATCGGTGGCGTCGAGCACTGATGGCTGGACTTGCCCATGTTGGCGGCCTCGTCGCGATCTATCTCATGTGGGCGACGATCCGCGGTCCGTTGGAAGTCTTCAATGGGGGTACTCATGTTGGCTACCGGGTCCAACTCTCGGCGGGGGGCATCGTTGTGGGGTTCTATGTGCTGGCTACCTGTGGGTCGCTTCTGGCGTCTTCGGATCGATACG
>CAJQPD010000273.1 GCA_905480085.1 uncultured Acidimicrobiia bacterium | reverse complement strand
CTGGACCTGACCTGGGAACCCGGGGTGACCGGAGCGCTCGCCGACCATCGCCCGATCAACCCGCCAGACGTGGCTGGCCAGGTGATCGCCGAATTGACGAGACGGCTCGACTTGTTCGATCTGGCGCTCCCGGCGGATCTGATCACCCAGGCAACTCTCCTCGTCCCCAACCATCAGCCCGCGGGCCGTTAGGCTTGAGAATCAGCATCCGAGAGTGACATGGCAAAGATACTGCTTATCAATGGTCCAAATCTGAATCGCCTCGGCTATCGCGACACCGAAACGTACGGGACAACCACACTGTCCGATGTTGAGAAGCAGTGCCGGGATTGGGCAGGATCAGTCGACTGTGAACTCGACGCGATGCAATCAAACCATGAGGGCGACCTGATCGACGCCATCCAACAACGGGGGGCCGATGGCATTGTCATCAACCCCGGGGCACTCACCCACTACTCATATGCGCTTCACGACGCCCTGCTCGACGCCACCGTGCCGAGCGTCGAAATACACATATCCAACATCAAGGAACGGGAACCGTGGCGGGCCAATTCGGTCATTGGTCCGGCCTGCGAATACACGATCTACGGGCGCGGCGTCGATGGATATCGCGACGCCATCTTCCACCTGGCCGGCCACCTGGCGATGCCGGCCACGACCATCGCCTATGGACAAGAACCCGAGCAGATAGGCGACCTGCGGGTGCCTGGCCCGGCGAGCCCCGTCATGGTGTTCATCCACGGCGGATTCTGGCGCCCACAATGGACCCGGGACCTCATGGACCGGCTTGCCATCGACGCCACCCGATCAGGATGGGCGACCTGGAACATCGAATACCGACGATTGAGCAGCGGAGGCGGGTGGCCAAACACCGGTTTCGATGTCGCTCAGGCAATCGATCACCTTGCTGAATTGTCAATCGAGCATGACCTGGACCTATCCAGGGTGGTTCTGGTCGGTCATTCTGCCGGAGGACAGCTTGCCCTGTGGGCGGGTGCCCGTGCCGGCCGACCAACCAACTCGCCGGGGTCCGACCCACTCGTGCGGGCCACAGACGTGATTGGTCTCGCTCCCGTCACTGACCTCGTTAAGGCACGATCATTGAGCGACGGGATCGTCGACGATTTTCTCGCCACGGCTCAGACACATACCAACGTGTACCGCGCCGCTTCGCCGATCGACTTCTTGCCGGTCGGCATCAATCAAATCATTGCCCACGGAACAGCCGATACGAGCGTACCTGTCGAGCAAAGCCAGGCGTATACCCGGGCGGCCCGCGAAGCGGGAGATCCGGTGGTCTATCACGAGTATGACGACGTAGACCACATGAGCCTTATGGACCCGGCTTCGGATGCGTGGCGAACCGCCCTTTCCGCGGTGTCGTGAGTTCAGCCTCCGTCGCCACTCCGGTCCTACTCGCCGGGTTCGACCTCATTGGGCTGCTCGTTGTCGAAAAGCTGACCAACCGACTCTGATCGTGTTCAAAACCCTGGCCTCGCTCGGGTTCATCTGGTCTGCCATCGCCGGCGCCTGCCGGGCACCCTGATTCTGGTGGGCCCTTGCCTGTCGTTCCTCGGGGATGTGGTGCTCGTATCCGAAGGCCAACTCCTGGTCTGTGTTGTGGCGTTCGCGACCACCCATCTTGCCAACGCCACCGGAGTCAACCTCTTCGTGGTGGTTCCCGTAGCGGCGATAGCCGTCTTGGCATTCCTGGCGGCACGCCGCTGACTGCTTTGGCGGGTCGCTAGCCGCCTCCCAAGTCCGGTCCTCGGCTACGGGCGAATCATTTCCGTCACGCTCGTGGCAGTCGCCGGTTCGTCGAATCTCGTCATCTACGCCGGAGCGGCGCTGTTTTATCTCTCAGATCTTGCGGTGGCTCGTCACCGGTTTGTCGCTCCCGGCCCGGAGAACAAGCTGATCGGGTTACCGCTCTACTACGCGGCTCAGTTGATTCTCGCCTCGACCGTCAACAAGACCCGCGTCGGCATTCGGTCCCACTGAACCGTCCGCACCTCCCCGGTCGGGGCAATTGGCCCTGGCACATCAGCCGACGAAGCGAGACGATTACAGATGCCATGAGAGGAGTTGAATCATGCGGGTTCCATTCAACAACCGATCTGAGGCGGGCAAACAGCTCGCCACTCAGCTAGAGCACCTCCGATACCAAGACCTCGTTATCGTTGGCCTGCCCCGAGGGGGCGTTCCGGTCGCATTTGAAGTCGCCCAGCGACTCAACGCCCCGCTCGACGTCATCGTGGTACGCAAGCTAGGCGTACCCTTTCAACCGGAAGTAGGGATGGGAGCCGTCGGTGAGGATGGGATCCGAATCGTCAACTCCGCGATTGTCGATATGGCAGCCGTGACCAGCCAGGAGTTCGCCACTGTGGAAGCTCACGAACGGGCCGAACTTGAACGACGGAACCATCGCCTACGCGATGTTTGGCCGCGGCTTCCTCTTGAGGGTCGCGTTGCCGTCGTAGTTGATGATGGAATTGCAACAGGTTCCACCGCACGGGCCGCCTGTCAGGTCGCCAAGGCTCATGGGGCCTCCCGCATCGTGCTGGCGGTGCCGGTTGCCCCACCCGGCTGGACGCTCGACCTGAAAGACATTGCCGACGAATTCATCTGCCTGGAGACACCGTCGGACTTTCGGTCAATTGGCCAATGGTACGAAGACTTCTCCCAAATACCCGACACCGAGGTACTCGCCTGCCTCGATCGCAACAGGGACCCATCGGCCTCTACAAGCAGACCGAGTGACCCGGCTGCTTTGAAGACCACCAACCAGTTCCAAGAGATTCAGATTCCGGCCGGACCCGTCACCCTTGAGGGGCAGCTCACCTCGCCCGCACAATCCCTCGGCGTCATAGTGTTCGCCCACGGAAGCGGCAGTAGCCGCCTGAGCCGCCGGAACCGTTTCGTCGCCGAAAGCCTCAATAGGGCCGGATTCACCACTTTGCTGTTTGACCTCTTGACAGCCGAAGAGGAGCAGGACCGCAACAACGTTTTCGACATTGAACTCCTGGGAACCCGACTCGTGGCCGCCACCAACTGGCTCACTTCACAACCTGACACTCACCGACTGCCCATCGGCTACTTCGGGGCAAGCACGGGCGCGGCCGCCGCTTTGTGGGCGGCTACCGAACCGGAAATGAGAATCGCGGCCATCGTTTCACGCGGTGGTCGACCTGACCTCGCCGCAGAACGACTCAGACAGGTGACTTCGCCGACGCGCCTGATTGTGGGAGGCAACGACCAGACCGTACTCAAGCTCAATACCGATGCCTTGGCAGAGATTCGCTGTGAAAGCGACTTGATCGTGGTAGACGGCGCCACCCACCTCTTCGAAGAGCCAGGCACGCTTGCGAAGGTGGGCGAACTAGCTGGCGATTGGTTTGCCCTCCATCTCAAAGCCATCCCGTCTCCGGCCCCCTCCCGTGCGGCAGACCCTCCCACCGACCCGTTCTTTGACCGAGCCATCGAAGACGCCGAAGGGGTGGAAGTGTTCGAAAGGGCATTCTCGTTCCATGGAACGGCCGAAGAAGCAGCTCAGGGGTTCGAGGTGTTCACCAACCCAGACAAGGCGGTTCCTCCCTCGGTGCTGAAGGACGGTTCCCCCGGGCACGAGTCGTACAGTCATCCAGAAGACGCCGCCTGGGCGACCGACGACGAGGAGGCCAAGGCCAATTTCTAGCCAGACTGGACCACAGTCAGGTCAGGTCCGGTCCGGGGTGATCTTGTAGACCGTCGCGTTACCTTGCTTTCCGGTGATGGTGATCGCATTCATCTTTCGAAGGCAATAGGCGGCCTGTTGGGCGGACCTTCGCGACACGGAAGCCCGCTCGGCGAGATCTGACGTCGTGAATTCTCCAGGGAGAGCAGGAAGCAAGTCGACAAAATCGCCCACCGACTCGAACCGATGGGTTTCGAGGACCTGGAGGAGACGCCGCTCTTGCGTCACCCAGCCTCGCCGCCGGCGACGTTCTTTATTCGCATCAAACGCCCGGTCCTCCTGTTCCTCTATGAGAACCACTTCAATGGTCAGGTTCGGCCGGTTAATGAGATGTGGGAGGTAGACGACCTCGCCAAACACATCAAAAATGCTACCTCGCTTCGGAGACCGACGAGGCTTCGATGGAGGTTCACTGAGCTTGTTCAACCATTTCGTAACGGCGATCGGATGCACAACGGTGACCGAATAGTCCTCAGTGAGTCGATCCAACTTGGAACGCATGGCCGAGAAATTGCGGGTTTGGATCTCGATCAGTTCATCGCCGCGCACCATGTCAATGAAGAAACCATCAAGCGGTACCTCAAACTGATCGCCCGGTTCGGAGTACCACTGCTTCAACTGGGCGTGCAATGACTTCTCGTTGAGAGTGCCGACACCTGCCATGCGCGCATCCTGGCAGGTCAGACCCGGTTTTCCATGGATCTGTCTTCTTGGAGTCGATCGTCGGCCCGCCCCGCCGCAACAGTCAGAAGGGCCGCCAGGCCAACGGCACCGGTGAGCGCCAGAAGAACGGGGACATACGAGCCGGTCAGATCTCTGGCAAGGCCAACAACCGTGGCACCGAATGCAGCCACGAAGAAGATCACCGACGACTGCGTACCCGAGATCTCTCCGTACTCGCTTCCCGCATACCATTTGGTCATCACCATGGCTCGCAAGGGTGTGATGGCGCCGAACGCAATCCCGAACAGGACAAAGTGGCCAACCATCGAAACGCTTGAACTGCCTGGTATCGCGACGAGTATGGCAATCGCCAGCACCCCGAAAACTCCTCCCGTCATCACGGTGGCCCGAATCCGGCCGACCAGCAGCGGGGCAACATAGCGTCCTGGCATGGAAATCACCGAGGCGAGGCCCGCCCACAGCGCGACCACTGATAGGGGAAATCCCGCTTCGGTAAATCGATCGACGCGATGGGCAACCAGGCCCTGCACGGACAGATAGGCGAGCAGCAGGGCCAGCGTGAAGTACACAAACCGACGGTCGGCGAGCAAAGAACGGATGCCGGCCGGGATCGGACTGGCGTGCGCCCCAAACGCTCCGGTCCCGCCCGGAATAGCCAACCATCCGGCGATCAGGGCTGTGAGGAAGATGGCAACTCCAAGGATCTGCGCCGTCGGCCGCCAGCCGAAAGCCGATACCAACCGTTCGGTCAACGGAATGAAGATCGCCCCCGCCAGACCGCCAATCAGTGTCAACGCCCCAAATGCCTTCGGTTGGCTGATCGGAGCGATCCATCGAGCGATGCCGACCATGGACGGTTCGTAGTAGACCGCCGCGGTGGCCGGACCTATGAGCACCCACCAGGCGGCGAACACCTGCCACGGTTCGGTAGAAAAAGAAAACGCCACCATCCCCGCACATGCCAGGGCAGACCCGACGACGATGACACCACGAACCCCGTGTTCGTCCATATACCGACCAAGCGGTCTGGCCACGAGAGCCGAGGCAATCCCGGCCCCCGTGATGCCAAGGGAGAGTACGGTGGTCGAGAAATCGGCCCCGGCGGCGTGATCGGTGACAAACACGCTGAACCCGTACAAGATCGAGC
>CAJQPD010000272.1 GCA_905480085.1 uncultured Acidimicrobiia bacterium | reverse complement strand
GGCAACCTCGTCGACGTCCCAGGTGAGCCTCGAAATGACCCGGACCACGCCGTCAAGTCTGCGCGTCAACTCCTGCAAGAGACGCACATCGGCCTTCTCCGGCAAAGCGCCCTCGAGCGTGACCACCCCTTCGTCGACCGTGACTTCGATGAGATCGGGATCAAACATGAGGATCCGATTGAGAACGTCTTGTCGAATTTCATCCTCGATGACATCGTCGGGTCGAGCGAATGCACGGACAATATCCGACCTCGAGATGATTCCGACGATATGCCCATCAGCATCGACGACCGGAAGTCGCTTCACGTTCTTATTGGCCATCGTCCTGCCCGCCTCGGACAGGGTCGTATCCTCAAACACCACCACCGGGTGGCGGGTCATTACGTCGCCGACCAGTTCCGACGGAGCGCTCACTCCTTCGTCGAAGAACACGCTGAGCAACCTCGGCCGCGGACCGGGATCACGGACCAGGAAATCGGCTTCGGTGATGATTCCGACGACGACAGACCCGCCCTCGACCACCGGGATTCCCGAGATTCCGTTGTCCACCATCAGTCGGGCGGCTTCCTTCAAAGAATGCTCCGGGGTGACCGTGATCACTTCAATTGTCATCACATCCTGAACATGCATCATGTCTCCTTTACGACAAGCACATCGCAGTGCACAAAGTGCAACACACGATGGGCAGTGCTACCTAAAAAGAACGCCGCAAGCTCAGACCGACCCCGGGAACCAACGACCGCCAGATCGCATCCGTATTCTTCGGCAAAGTCGATCAGAACGTCTGGCGGGTATCCGCGAATCGAATGCTCGTGTATTTCGACGCCATCATTCCTGAGTCGCTCAACATGAGGAGCAGCCACGGTCCAGACTTCGTCGATCTGGGCCTGCTCGATGGCCCCGATCTGGATCGGGGCAACACCAACAGCTTGGAGCAGATTGGGCGACATATGAACTGCATAGACAACGTGGATCGGGCTCTTGAGAGCCTTCGCCAGTTCTCCGGCACGGTCGAGCGCCGCAAGCGAATACGACTGTTCGTCAACCCCAACGACGATCATTGCTGGCCCTCCCACGACTCCGGTGGGTAGGCCGATTCCTGTTTGGCTGCCAGGCGGGCGGCGTATGCGGCAGCCTCAGACCGTCGGCTCATCTCCAGCTTGGCGAGCAGGTTGGAGACGTAGTTCTTCACCGTCTTCTCGGCGAGATACATCTCCTCGGCGATCTGACGGTTGGTGAGACCGTCGGCAATATGAAACAAAATCTTCGACTCCTGGGGAGATAATCTCGCCAGAAGCGGGTCCTCGGGAGTGTCACCTCGCAACCGGGCGAACAGTTTGTCCGTCATCTCGGCATCGAGCAGCGACTCCCCGGTCGCGACTCGGCGGATGTTTTCAACCAATGCCGAGCCATCAATCCGTTTCAACACGTACCCGGATGCGCCTGCCATGATCGCCGACATGAGGGCTTCCTCATCGGCGTATGAGGTGAGCATGAGTACCCGCACGTCGGGCCACCTGGAACGGATCTCTCGACAGGCTTCAACTCCAGACCCGTCGGGTAGTCGAAGATCAAGGATCACAACGTTTGGACTGTGGTAGCCGGTCCGCCGGATCGCCTCGGCAACCGTTCCGGCTTCGCCGACGACCTCAAAATCTTCCTGAGCTTCGAGGAGGGCACGGATCCCCCGGCGCACCAGTTCGTGATCGTCGACGAGAAGCAATTTTATGGCCATGAGTTAAATCTACTGGCAAACGGCCGCAAATGCGTATCGGCAACACCCCAACCAGATAGAGCCGACGGTCCCGACGCCAAACCGTGCCCGACCAGGTGGGCGACTCAGGTAGGCTAATCGTGATGCTCAACCGAACCGACAACATCTCCGGTCTCATCGAGGCTGCCGCGGGCGTCGTCGGACAGGCCGACCTGCGGGCGGTCCTCTACGAGACCGTTGAGGCTGCCATGCACATGACCGGAGCCCAGTACGGGGCAATGGGAGTGATCGGCCAACACAATTCTCTTGTGGAATTCCTGCATGTCGGTTTACAACCGGCGCAGGCCAGCCTGATCGGGCCCCTCCCGACCGGCCGGGGCGTGCTCGGAACTCTCATACGATCAGCCGAGACCATCCGCGTCGACAACCTCCATGACCATCCCGATTCCGCAGGATTTCCGATCAATCATCCCGAGATGCGCACCTTCCTCGGTGTACCGGTTCGGCTCGGATCCCGGGTCTTCGGCAACCTATACCTGACGGAAAAAATCGGGGGCTTCACCGATGCGGACCAGGATCTAGTCGAATCCTTGTCGGTGGTGGCGGGGGCGGCAGTCAGCACAGCCCGGCTTCAGGACCGGCTACGTCGCACCGCAGTAGTCGAGGACCGGGAACGGATCGCCCGCGACCTGCACGACGCCATCATCCAGGATCTTTTCGCGGTCGGGCTGTCTCTCCAAGGAATGAGTCTTCGTGTCGAGGAGAACGAACTGCGGACAATGTTGACCGACGCCGTCGAGCGCCTCGAC
>CAJQPD010000271.1 GCA_905480085.1 uncultured Acidimicrobiia bacterium | reverse complement strand
TGAGGCCTTTGAGCGTGTCGACAATGACCCGCGAGATGACCAGGTTCCGATACCACTTCCGGTCGGCGGGTACCACGTACCAGGGGGCCGCCTCGGTCGAGGTACGGGTCAAGACCGATTCGTAGGCGGCCTGATAGTCACTCCAGCGTTCCCGCTCTGCCAGATCTCCCATGGCGAATTTCCAATGTTTGTCCGGCGTAGCCAGCCGATCCTCGAGACGCTCCTTTTGTTCTTCTTTCGATATATGAAGGAAGAATTTGAGGATCGTGGTGCCTTCATCAACGAGGAGTTGTTCAAAATTGTTGATGTGCTCATACCGTTTCTCCCACCGCTCGGCCGGGACCAGGTCATGAACCCGCACCACGAGAACGTCCTCGTAGTGGGAGCGGTTGAAGATCACGATCTGTCCTGATCCGGGTGTCCGAGAATGAACCCGCCACAAGTAGTCATGGGCGAGTTCCGTATCCGTCGGCTTCTTGAATGAAGCAACGCTGACGCCCTGCGGATTGACACCCTCGAACACGTGGCGGATTGTCCCGTCTTTACCGCCGGTATCCATGGCCTGCAGGACGATGAGAATCTTGTGCTTGTCTTGCGCGTACAGGAGCTCTTGGAGAGATTCCAGTTCGACGTTCAAGGAGCGGAGGGCCGCCTTGCCTTCTCGTTTGCCGCCGGCGAGCGCCTCACCGCCAGATGGATCCAAGGTTGAAAGGTCGACACTCGATCCGGGTTCGACACGGTATTGATCCACGACAGCTCCTCTCGCTTGGGGCTACTGGCTGCCACAGGCCGACCCTCATGTTCTGGAGGGTCCCCTCATATGAGAAGACCACCATACCCCTTCCTGAACCTGGCTGGCCGTGGTACGAATACCGGCACCGGTGGCTGGAAAGGGGACGCATGGAGCGGGTCGTCGCTCTGGCGGGTCTGGCTGTGGTGGCGGCCGCCGGGCTTGTCTATGTCTGGAATTCGGCCGATGTGCCCGAGCCACAACCGACCGCGGTCGTGGAAGTAGGCACGTCTTCGACCGGCTCGATTTTGGTTCATGTCTCGGGGGCGGTTGTGTCACCGGGGGTAGTGGTGGTTCCGGCCGACAGTCGGGTTGCCGACGTTGTGGCCGCGGCGGGAGGCGTGTCGCCTGCGGCTGTTTTGGAAGCGATCAACCTGGCAGCAATCGTCCATGACGGCGAACAGATCATCGTGCCAACGGAGACTTCTGGGTCGGCGCCGGATGGCGATGGGCGGATTCCCATCAACTCGGCAGATGCCGCCACCCTCGAGACGTTGCCAGGAGTCGGCCCCGTCCTGGCAGAGAGAATCGTGGCCTTCCGAACGCAGAACGGTGCGTTCGGGTCGGTCGAAGACTTGCTCGACGTTCCCGGGATCGGTGAAGCGAAGCTGGCGTCACTTCGTGAGTCCGTCCGGGTTCCGTGATCGACCGCCTCACACTCCCAGATCAGGTGGGACAGGCGACCCTGGCGATGGCCGCCGCTGCCTGGGTGGGGATCGCCGCCGCATCGAGAGTCTGGTTGGTGGCGACAGTAATCGGGGCCCTGCTGGTGGTCGGGGTGTGGAGGTCTTCGTATCGCGCTTTCGCCCTGGTTGTCGCCGTCGTGGTGGGGGTGGGTTCGGGCTCGCTGGCCCATGCCAGGGCCAGCGAGGTCGATCTGACCGACGGTCCGATTGTGACGTCGGGGCGGGTCGGCTCGGATCCGGTCGACGGACAATTCCTGCTGGAACCGCAGGCCGTTCGGCTTGGCGACGAGTGGATTCGGTGGGATGGACCCCGCGTAGCGGTAACGCTGGACGGGCCACCGGGTCGTCCGGTGGCGGGGGAGACCGTCATCGTGACCGGTCGGCTGACTTCGGCCGGAGGTCGGATGGCCGGACGACCGTTTCAAGGTCGCCTGCGGGCCCGAAAGGTCGAGTCAGTCCCTGGCGCAGAGGGCCCCCTGACGGCGACCGCCAATCTCCTGCGCGATCGAGTTTCCAACGGGTTGGCCCGCTGGGAAGGCCATCCCGGCGCCGCCCTGGTTTCCGGGTTTCTCATCGGGGACACCCGCCAGCTCTCAGATGTGGATTATGACGTTCTTCGGCGGGCCGGCCTTACCCACTTCGTGGCCGTGTCCGGTAGCAATGTTGCGCTCTTTCTTGGACTCTGGTGGCTGGTGATCGGTCCGCTTGCGGGAGGCCCGCGGCGTCGGGCCATCTTCGGATTGGTCGGGTTGGCTGTGTTTGTCGTTGTCACGAGGTGGGAACCATCCGTCCTGCGGGCGGCGGTCATGGCCGGGATCTTCCTCGTGAGTCGGGCGGCGGGTCTTCCCTTGTCAGGATGGTCGGCGCTGGGGGTATCGGTCTTCGGTCTTTTGGTGTGGTCGGGCGAGATGGCGGGCAGCGTCGGATTTCAGCTATCGGTGGCCGCCACCCTGGGCGTCATGGCGTCCACGAGGGCCTTCCCGAGAATCCGCCCCGCCTTCCTGGGGTCGGCGGTCTCGGTAACGATGGGTGCACAACTGGCGGTGGCCCCGTTGCTGTTGTATCACTTCGGTTCTGTCCCGGTCCTGTCACCGATCGCCAATGTGGTGGCCGCTCCACTTGTCGCGGCCGCCACTGCCACGGGAGGGGTGGGGGTACTCGTTGGGGCCGAATGGATCACCAGGTTGGCCGTCGGGCTGGCATCGGTGGTTTTGGCGATCGCCCACGCCGCGGCCGACTGGCCGCAAGTCGGATGGGTGGGGTTCGGGGTGTTGATGGCCGGGCTGTGGATGCTCCGGTACCGGGCCATCCGTCCGGCCGCGGTGGTGGCGGTCGCTCTCTTTGTCGTCATCAACGTGGTCCACGGAGGGCGACCACCCGGACCCGCCGTGGTGTTTCTTGATGTCGGGCAGGGCGATGCCATCCTGGTTTTTGGGTCCGGTGGGGAGGTGATTCTCCTTGATGGAGGACCGGATCCTCCTGAGCTGATGGCCGGGCTTCGACGCTATGACGTCGACCGGATTGATCTGCTCATTCTGTCTCACCCTCACGCTGATCATCTGGCCGGATTTCTTGGCGTGATCGAGCGGTTCGAGGTCGGATCGTTCTGGCACCCCGGGTCGCCCGAGTCCGGCCCCCAATTCGATCAGCTCGAGCAGGTGCTGGCAGCGAAAGGCGTGCCAATCAGCGTCCCCCCATCTCACGGCCGATTCGGTCTTGGTGACATTCAGATCGAGATGTTCGGGCCTCTTCGCCGTTATGACAATCTCAATGATCAATCGATTGTGCTGCGTCTTACGCTGGCGGGTACGTCAATCCTTCTCGCCGGCGACGCCGAAGCGCTCGCACAGCATGAACTCGGCGAGATACCGTCGGACATTCTGAAGGTTCCGCATCACGGTTCGGCCACCAATGATCCCGATTGGCTCCGCGCATCACATGCCACCACTGCGGTGATCATGGTTGGCGAGAACTCGTTCGGTCATCCCGATCCGCTCGTCTTGAAAACCCTCGTAGGTGCCGGCATGAAGGTGTGGCGGACCGACCTCGATGGCGACGTTGTTATACGGTTGCCGTTTCAGGAAAGTCGGCCTTGACGATCGATCGGAATCGAGACACGAGCTGCTCGACCCCGGTCTCGTCATTGGGAAAGGTCACCGTTGTCGTCGTCCAACCACCCGATTTGATCGAAAACGGGGCCGCGTCGATCTGCTGGGTCAGTTTCGTGGCGAAAATGGCCGATCCCTCAGGGCCGGTCTCCGGGAGAACCACACTAAAAATGTCAATCCCATCGTCGGTGGCGTGGATGACCTGATCGACGGTGCGGGTGCCGGTGCGAATACTGGCGGCGATTTCCCTAATGAGTCGCAGCCTGGCCTTGCCGGTGGCAGTGAGAGTTTGTTCGATCGTGACGACCGAGAAGATCTTTTCGTATCGAACGGCTCGTGACTTCTCAAGATCGATCGTGTCGATGAGGTAGCGAGAGTTGTAAAGGCCGGTTTCGCTGTCGATGTGGTCGTAAAGGTCGAGCTTGGTGATGGAGGTTTTGAGTATCGAGGACGCCCAGCCGCCCGCCGCGCCGAACGATAGGTAGCCAACGGTACGGGTCACCAACAACCCTATGAACCGATCGGCACCCACCGCGTCGATGGCTGGATACCGAAGATACAGATAGGCGAGGGATGCGAGAACTCCGGCGATCAGCCCGCCGCGCAGTCCGAACATGAGAAACGACATGAAAACCGGAAGGAAAAGAATCGTGGCGGCAACTTCCACCGGGTCGACCCGGCGAGCGAACATGATCGCCGCAATCCCGCCCAGGATGACAAGCCCGGCCAGGAGGAGTAGCCAGCGGGTACGTTCGTAATTCAAGTGTTTCATCGGCGCAGCCATCGGCCGGGATAGTAGCCATCGGACCTTGAGGAAAGGTGACTAACCTTCGCCGAAGTCCAGCCAGGTCTGTGTTGATGCCGTCCATTTTGAAATCACGTGTTGCGATGGTCGCCTTGCTGGCGGTGTTCATCATTCCGCTTGGTACCTCGTCGTTGCGGGGCCTTACCCACATTGCCACCTGCGAGGCGGCGGTCGAAAAGCCGTTCTCGGTGATCTTTGAAGATGGCGAGGCCATCGTCCTTTCTTCGGCGGCGATCACAGTCGATCAGGCCCAAACGGACGGCATCTGTGGGGGTCTCGCGGTAGATATTCAGGCGTCGTCTTCGGATCTGCAAACCGCCGATCTAACGCTCATTGTCGTCAACAACTCCGAGTTCACCTGGCGCGGTACGGTGGCGGTTGCTCTGGGAGACCTGGGTTTGATGGGAAGCCAGATCATCCCCATTTCGATCGGCAGGGTGGCGCCGGGCGCCACCGAGTCTGAAACCGTTTCGTTTGATCTCGGAGAGGGATTCCATGAGTTCAGCGGTTCGCTGCTGATCGGCCCGTGAAACCGATCCTTCACTTGTATTGCAAGCGGGACGGTCCTGGCGAACGCCAGCAACTGTTCGACCAAGCCAGCTCCGCGATCGAACGGTTCGGGGCCACCAGTCGGGTTCGCATCGACGTACCCCAGCGGGGCTCGGAAGGCGACAGTGACGGTCCCATGCGCTCGGAACTCGAGATTGCGATTCCGGCAATTCAATCCGGGTCGCTCTTTGGTGATCGTCAGGCTGTCGAGTTTGTGAATGCCCAATGGATCCAGAGTCACGAGGGGGTAATCCTGTCCGATCTGCTTTCGGTGATGGATCCTGAGGCCTGCTTCGTCGTCATGATCGCTTTCGGAGCATTGCCGCGGAGCCTTAAGTTGGGGGAGTTGGTCAACAAGGTCGAGGTTGCCCCGCTCAGCGAGAAGGGGGCGCTCAGTTGGCTTGGTGAAGAGCTGCGCTCACGGGGTATGAAGATCGACAATCCGGCTGCCGAGGCTCTGATCAGTCGGTTCGGGACCGACGTGGCGTCTATCGGTCAGGCCCTGGATCAGCTGGCGATGGCCGGGGAACCGATTACCAGGGAGCTGGTCCTCGATCGCTTCAAGAACCGGCCGGAGGTTGCCACATTCGGGTATGGCGACGCCGTCGAAGCGGGCGACGTGGGGTTGGCGCTCAAACACCTGGAAGACTTCCTCGTGCACGGTCACCCGTTACAACTCGTCGGCCAGCTCGATGCGCAGTTGCGGGCCCGTTCGCTGGCGGCCGTCGCAACCGACTTCGAAACGTATAAGAAGCAGGTCCGCATGCCCGAATGGAAAGCCAAGAAGCTGTACGCATCCCGGGCGAGCTTTTCCGAGGAGAACTTGCGTCTGTCGGTGGCTGCCCTGGTTCGAGCGGACCATCTCTTGAAGACGGCACCGGAAGATACCTACCGGTTGACGATGGAACGACTCACGGTGGCGCTCTGTCGGTGGGCTCGCTGACGGAACCAGCCAGCGTCAGCTCTGCTGGTCGGGGCGGTGTTTGGTAGAGTGGGGGTTCGAAGGCGCATAAGCGCGTCTCGACC
>CAJQPD010000270.1 GCA_905480085.1 uncultured Acidimicrobiia bacterium | reverse complement strand
ACTGGAAGTACATTGACCTCGATTTCATCATCGATGATCTGACGCTGCCGGCCGCTCCCGGGGATGATTTGACGGCCCCGATCGGAGTCGAACGAGTGTCCGCCCGGGTGGTGGATGGTTTTGTGTCGATCACCGGGGATGCTCCGGACGGCGTCCGAATGGGTACGTTTGCCGAGCTGGCGGGTGATGACAGCGAGCTCTTTGGCAGGGTGGTTGCTGATCGGTCCGATGACATCTTTCTGGCGGGCAACGCGGCATTTTCTGGCGATGGCTTGTTCGTTCAGGTCTCTCGCAACACCGTCGTGGCAGATCCGATCGTTATCGACGTGCAGTCGGTCTCGGCGGGAACGATCTCGTTCCCGCATATCGCCATCGCCCTTGAAAACAACTCGGAAGCTTCGGTAGTTCTCCTATTCCGTTCATCGGAAGCAGAGCTAGCCGTTGCGCCGGTGGTCGAGTCGACGCTGGGATCGGGTGCCCGGCTTTTCATGACATCAGTCCAAACCTGGGGTCGTATGACGCAGGGACTTGGCTACCAGCGGGTCCGACTCGGTCGAGATGCCTCAATGAAGATGGGTGAAGTTGGTCTTGGCGGTGCGCTTGGACGACTGGACTTGTCCGTCGATCTGGATGGCGATGGCTCGTCATACCTCCTGAACGGATTGTCGTTTGGCGACGGTCAGCAGGTTCTCGACTATCGGATGGTTCTCAATCATCGTGGCCGGAACACCTCGTCCGATGTCCTGTTGAAAGGTGCGGTTGAGGATCAGGCAGAGTCCATCTTCACCGGCTTGCTGCGTATTGAGGAACATGCGACGAATACCTCTGCCTTCGAGAACAATCGCAACCTGGTTCTGTCCGCCGGGGCGAAAGCTCAGTCGGTGCCCAACCTGGAAATCCTTTGCGATGACGTGGTGTGCGGGCATGGCTCGACGGTCGGCCCTCTTGAAGAGGAACATCTCTATTACCTGGCTAGCCGCGGGATCGGCCGGGAACGGGCCGAACGCGTCCTGGTCAAAGGCTTCTTCGACGAAGTGATCGACAAGCTGCCCGCCCAGGGGGTGGCGGCCCCGGTTCGCGACGAAGTTGAACGCAAGTTTGTAGCTGCTCAGGAAGCGGGACGGCTCGGATGAAAGACTGGACCACGCTTGGGTCGCTATCGGATCTTGAGAATGAGGTCGGGAAGCGATATGACGTTGGGGAAGAGCGCCTGGCGCTTTTCCTGGTCGGCGGCGATGTCTATGCCATCGGCGATCGCTGTTCGCATGCCGAGGCCTCCTTGGCCGATGGCGAAGTTTTCGATATGGAAGTCGAGTGCCCCCGTCACGGGTCTTCCTTTGATGTAACGACCGGAGTGCCCAAGTCGCTCCCTGCCACGACCCCGGTGCCCGTTTACGAGGTGCGCGTCGTCGACGGTGTGATCCAGGCCCGAAGCAAGGACTCCGCATGAACCTGGCATTGGAAATAGTTGACCTGCACGCCTCGGTAGGCGATGTGGAGATCCTCAAGGGACTCTCATTGGAGGTACCTTTCGGCCAGATTCACGCCATCATGGGCCCGAATGGTTCCGGCAAGTCGACACTGTGTCACGTTCTGGCCGGCAAAGAGGTCTACACCGTGAGCGGCCAGGCCCGCCTTGACGGTCGTGATCTGCTCGGTGAGCCAACCGACGTACGGGCTCGGATGGGTCTGATCCAGGGATTCCAGTATCCGGTTGAGATCCGCGGCGTCAAGCTGATCGACTTCTTGCGGGAAGCTGCCGATGAGTCGGGAATCGAGGCGTCCGAAGTCGAGCGTCGGATCGTCGCCTCCGGCGAACAGTTCGACATGACCAGGTTTCTGACTCGATCGGTGAACCAGGACCTTTCGGGCGGTGAGAAGAAACGGTCGGAGATTTTCCAGATGGCCGTCTTGCAGCCGAAGGTGGCCATTCTTGATGAAATTGACTCAGGGCTCGACATTGATGCCGTTCGCGAAGTGGCCGAGGCCGTTGAGGCGATGCGGGGTCCTGACGTCGGCATCCTGCTCATTACCCACTACAGCCGGATTCTTCGGTACCTGACAACGGATCGGATCCACGTGATGATGGAAGGTCGGATTGTCGAGAGCGGAGGAGCCGAGTTGGCCACCGAGCTCGAGGCAGGCGGGTACGAGGCTCTTCGCTCCCGGCTCAAGTAGGGAGCGATCGTGGAACTGGCGGTCCGAGTCTTCGGAGAGTCAGGACGGCGAGTACTGCTGATCCACGGCCTCGGATCAAATTCCGAAGGCTGGTGGCGAGTTGGCCCCGCTCTGGTACAAGCGGGCTTCCAGGTAACGGCCCCCGACCTCCGGGGACACGGCGAGAGTTCCCACATTGATGATTACTCGCTGGCGGGGTACGCCGCCGATGTCGCGGAATTGGGGGACGACTGGGATGTCGTGATCGGGCACTCGTTGGGCGGGTCGATCGCCGTGACCCTTTTCGATCAGAATCGGCGGTTCGCAAAGCGACTCGTGCTCCTTGATCCGGCACTTGTCGTCCTGTCCCCGGAGATTGCCATCGATATGTTCA
>CAJQPD010000269.1 GCA_905480085.1 uncultured Acidimicrobiia bacterium | reverse complement strand
GTCCTCGACGCCGAGACCGACATCAGGGTGGTTGGCGAAGCGGTCAACGGGCGGGAGGCCGTCGATCTGGCTCGCCGACTCTCTCCGGACGTCATCCTGATGGACATTCGCATGCCCGATATGGATGGCATCGCCGCCACGGCCGAAATAGTCAAGCTCAACATCGCCACCAGGATCATCATGGTTACCACCTTCGACCCGGACGAATACCTTTACGAGGCACTTATCGCCGGCGCCAGCGGGTTTCTAATGAAAGACACTCTTGCCGGCGACCTGGTCGCCGCTATCCGGACGGTGGCCGGCGGTGATTCGGTGCTATCACCACGGGTTACCAGCCAACTGATCGAGCAGTTCAACAAACAGAATCCCGTCAAGGGGCCCACCAGGTCCATCGACCACTTGACCGACCGGGAACGCGAGGTGTTGTTGTTGATGGGCCGCGGCCTGTCCAACGGCGAGATCGCTGAGACGCTGTTTGTCTCCGAGACCACCGTCAAGACGCACGTGTCTCATGTGTTGTCCAAACTGGGCCTCCGGGACCGTGTCCAGGCGGTTGTCTTCGCGTACGAGAACCGCCTCGTGATTCCTGGCTCGAAATAGAGATTGACCAATTGATCTCATTCTTGAGGATGAGATCAATTCATACCAGTGACTGATGCCAGCGGCCTCAATGTCACGTAGAGTGAGCTCCGCCAGGTCAGGGGAAGCCCAAGGGGACCAGGTCACCGCCTCGCCGTGGGGGAATGAGGCATCGAAACGACCCGAGCTCATGCTCGGGTCGTTTGTTTTTGGCTCGTGATACACCACCAATCCGATACCATGAAACGCCGCACCCTGCTTGACATCCCCCTGAGGAGAGCTTTTCGTGACAACACCAGCCGCCCGCGCCGTCGGCGCAACCAAGATATACGGAGAGGGCGACACGGCCGTGACGGCCCTCGACAACGTCACGGTTGAGTTCGCGCCGGGACAGTTCACCGCCATCATGGGACCTTCTGGCTCCGGTAAGTCGACCCTCATGCACTGCCTGGCGGCTCTCGACGACCTCACCGAAGGAAGCGTGTTTCTCGGGGACACCCAACTAACCGGAATGGGCGACCGTGAACTCACGGAACTGCGCCGCGACAAGATTGGCTTTATTTTTCAGTCGTTCAACCTGATCCCGACGTTGACAGCTCGCGAGAACATCACCCTTCCCGCGGCTATCGCCGGTCGGAAAACGGATACGGCGTGGTTCGACCAGGTCGTCGAGATCCTCGGGATTGGTGATCGTCTCAGCCACCGACCTTCGGAGATGTCAGGGGGCCAGCAACAGCGAGTTGCCGCCGCCCGAGCACTGGCAAGTCGGCCGGAAATCATTTTCGGTGACGAGCCATCAGGCAACCTGGACTCAAAGTCAGGCGCCGAACTGCTCGGGTTCATGCGCCAGGCCGTCGACGTATTCGGGCAAACCATCATCATGGTCACCCACGACGCAACGTCGGCAAGCTACGCAGATCGGATCGTCTTTCTGGCCGACGGACACATCGTTGACGAAATGTTCGACCCAACCGCCGAAAAGGTTCTGGACCGTATCAAGACGCTGGAGACCTAGCCATGGTTCGAGCGGCCATCAGGGGGATCTGGGAACATAAACTGAGGACGCTTCTTCTTGTGCTGTCCATTGTTGCCGGCGTTTCGTTCGTCGCCGGCTCACTCATCTTCACCGACACCATCGGAGGCTCATTTGATGCACTCTTCGAAGGCGCTTTCGAGGGGATCGACATCAGAATCAACCCGGATGTCGATCAGGGTTTCACAAGTCTCCAACCGGCGTTTGATGCGGATGTACTCACGATTGTCGAGAGCACCCCGGGCATCATCGACACCTGGCCAGGGGTAGGCGGGTTGGTCAATCTGTCCGTCGGCGGTGAGGTACAGAGCATCCAGGGACCTCCCAATTTTGCACTCTCCTGGGAGGGCGATCCAACCCTGACCCTCGTCGAGGGGCGCGGGGCGCAAGGCCCCACGGAAGTTGCGATCGACACTACGGCTCGCGAGAGATACGACCTGGCAATTGGTGACACCATCGGCCTGGCGGCAACGGGGGCAATCTCTGACTACACCGTAACCGGCGTTCTCGGGGGATTCGGAGCGGGTCCCGCCTTATTCACGTTCGATCTGGCTACGGCCACCTCGGTCCTCGGCCTGGACGGGTTGTACACGACCATTGATGTAGCTGTCGAAGATCCGACCCTTCTCCAGGAGGTTCTCGACGACCTGACGAGTCGTCTTCCCGACGGAGTCGTCGCGGTCGACGCTCAAGCGGCGGCCGAAGAGCAAGCCGCCCAGCTGAAACAAGCCCTCGGCTTCATCCAGACAGTGCTCCTGGTTTTTGCAGGAATCTCAGTTGTGGTCGGGGTATTCGTCGTTTACAACGCTTTTCGGACGGTGCTCGGTCAACGAACCAGGGAATTGGCCCTATTCCGTGTCCTGGGAGCAACCAAAAAGCAGTTGGTCACCTCGGTCATCGTCGAAGCGCTCGTCATTGGTCTCATATCGGGAGTCGCCGGGCTGATCGGCGGAATCCTGCTGGCCACGGCAGCCAGGGCAGCCTTCTCGCTCTTCGGGGGTTCAGGACTCGCCGACGGTGGTCTCGTACTCGCACCAGGCACCTTCGTGACTGCCTTTGGCGTCGGGATGGCCGTAACCCTCGTCTCAGCGCTACTACCGGCCGCCCGTGCCTCCCAGGTCAGCCCCATGGCGGCTCTGGCGACCATCGACAAACCACCCCGCCGCCTCACCAAGCAACTGGTGGTCGGTTCGGTGCTTGGCGTCCCCGGAGTCGTGCTCGTCGCGTTAACCGGGCTCGACCGCGTCAACCTGCTGACCGGCGGAATAGGGGCTCTGGCAATCCTCATTGCCACGTATGTCTTCGGAGCCATCATCGGACGGCCATTTGTGCGAACCATCGCCCGGTTCCTCGGGAATACTCCAGTGAGGAAGATCGCCACCGACAATGCAGCACGATCACCTCGTCGCACCGGGGCAACCGCCGGGGCCCTCATGTTCGGGGTGGCGTTCGTCGTTGCGGTGTCGGTCATCGTCGTGATTACCCAGAAGACAGCTACCGCTGTCCTGGAGGATGCGGTATCGGCCGAGCTGACCATCCAATCGGCTGGCGCCGACCCGACTGCCGGGGTGAGCCCCGAAATCGCCTCGATCGTGGGTGAACTGGACTTCGTGGCCGCCACCCAGTCGAGCCGATTCGCCCAGGGGTCGATCAACGAAGAGTCGACTTTCTTCGGGTCATTTGAACCCGAAACCGTCGAACAGACCTACTTCTTCGATGAGGTACAAGGCAACTGGAGTGATCTCGTCGGTGAAACGGTCGCCGTCCAACGCGCTCAGGCCGACGAGCTCGGCCTGGCCCCCGGAGATCCCGTCACGGTCGATCTCGGCACCGGGCCCGAACAATGGACGGTGGCGGTCGTGTGGGACTACAGCTCCTCGGTTGACGACACTCAGGGCTTCTATCTACCGACCAGCACATTGGCGGATCGGTTTCCACAGGGCAACGTCGTTTCAATCGGAGTCAAGTTGACTGGCGGAACCGATCCTGATCAGGCCAAAGCAACCATTGCCGAACTCATCCAGACCGACTACCCGTTCGCAAACGTGACAACTCAAGATGAGCTCCTGGCCGACATCCAGGGGCAATTGCTGGGTCTGCTGGCGTTTGTTTTCGTTTTGCTGGCCATGTCGATCTTCATCGCGCTGCTCGGTATCGTCCTGATCCTCCTGCTGTCCGTGTTCGAGCGAACCAGGGAACTGGGACTGTTACGAGCGATCGGCTCCACCCGCGTCCAGATTCGAGCGATGATCCGTTGGGAAGCCGTGTTCGTATCCATACTCGGTGCCCTCATGGGAGTCGTGGTGGGGACGTTCATCGGCTGGGGCCTGTCGGGGAGCATATTCGGGGCCGGATTCTCCTTCGTCATCCCATGGACGTGGATCGGCCTGGGGCTGATCGCCTCCATCGTGGCCGGGGTGCTCGCAGCAATACTGCCGGCCAGGCGAGCCGCGAATCTCAACATCCTTGAAGCAATCGCCTACGAGTAGCGCTCGAGCCACGATCGTGGCAATCGGCCACGTCAGAATCTATGAAGCACATATCCCTTGCGCGACCGCCCGCGCGACGCATATGATTGCTTTACAGGGGGCACGGCTAGGGCCGCAGGCATGGAGAGGCCAACAGATGAACGCATTGCGCTCCCTCAGGTGTCAGGTGGTTGGACACGATCACCAGCGACGCCACGCCTCACAGCATCTGACCCAAATCACCTGTTCGGTCTGCCACGAGGTCCATGTGACCCTGTCGCCGCAGCCGCGGATCTATCGGATTTACGATCAGGCGCAACCAATCCCACGTCGGCCGCCCGCCAGAGTCTACGGACTGCAGGCTCGCCTCACCGGCCCTGCCTAAGCCTGGTTAGGATTTCGCCGCCAAATCGTGAATCGCCTTGGTCGGTTGCTTCAGAATGAACCAGGCCGCATACGCCCAGATGGCGGTCATGAAGTAGGCCACCATCGCCGGAGCACCATTGGTGAGCGCATAAATCGTTGACAAGAGAATCGAGGTACTCATGGCAGAGACCGCGATGGTCTTGCCTTTGATGGTGAAACCCGCCCCCGATCGATAGTTCGTGATGATGGGGCCGAACACCTTATGGTTCGTCAACCAGGCATCGAACCGCTCAGAGCCCATGGCAAAGAAGAACCCGGCCACGATGACGTTGATCGTGACTGGCACCAACGGCAGGACCGCCCCGGCGATGGCCAGGCCAGAAAAAAGCAGGCCGAGGAATGTATAGAGACCCTTTTTGAAGCGGGACTGATCTTTTGCCTGTTTCATATTTGTTACCGTAGAGGCAGATAATACAGACAGCACGTCGAAAACCGGAAGAAGGACTCCATGCCCATCGCAACTCCCGAGAAATACCGGGCGATGATCGACTCCGCCCGACAGAATGGTTTCGCCCTCCCCGCCATCAATGTCACTTCCTCGGAGAGTCTCAATGCTGCCTTGCGCGGGTTTGCCGAGGCTGAATCCGATGGAATCGTCCAGGTTTCGACCGGTGGCGGCGAGTTCTTGTCCGGGTTGTCCCTTAAAGACATGCCACGGGGGGCAGAAGCCTTGAGCGAATTTGCTCATGTGGTGGCCGCTCACTACCCGATCAACGTCGCCCTGCATACCGACCACTGCCAACCCGACAAAGTCGATACCTACATCCGGCCATTGCTGGAGGTCTCCCGCCAACGTAAGGCGGCCGGTCTCGGTCCCATCTTCCAGAGTCACATGTTGGACGCCTCCAATCTTCCCCTGGCTGACAACCTGGCACTGGCCAATGCATTGCTCGATGAGTGCGCCGACGTCGACGTCATTCTTGAGCTCGAAATCGGCATTGTCGGCGGGGTCGAGGACGCGATGGATCACGAAAACATCGACCGCCAAAAGCTCTATACAAGTCCCGAGGACATGGTGGCTGTGGCGGAGAAACTCGGCACCGGTGAGCGCGGTCGGTACTTGCTGGCCGCCGTGTTCGGCAACGTCCATGGGGTCTACAAACCGGGCGCGGTCAAGCTCGATCCCACCATCCTCAGGGACGGCCAAGCGGCCATGGAGGCCAAATATGGCCCTGAGGGTCGACACGATCTGGTATTTCACGGCGGTTCGGGATCGTCCCTCGAGGAGATCCACGAGACCCTCGGCTACGGGGTCATCAAAATGAACGTCGATACAGACACCCAATACGCCCTAACCCGACCAATCGTCGACCACATGATGACCAACTACGCCGGCGTACTCAAGGTCGACGGCGACGTCGGTGACAAGAAACTGTACGACCCACGCTCCTACATGAAAAAGGCCGAGCAGTCGATGGCCGATCGGGTACTACGGGCCTGCCAGGACCTCAAGTCGGTCGGAACGTCGATCGGCTAGACCTCCCAACCAGGCGGGTCTTCTCGGCTCGTGGCGGAACCCGTGCACCGTCGGGTGCGTCTTGCAGGGAAGCTCAAAGGATCCAATGTCAAAAACCACGAAGATCGTTCTCTCGGTAATAGGTGTCTTGATACTGCTCGGGGCGGTTACGGTGTTCGCCATCGTCCGTTTCTCTGGACGCTTCATTGCCGGTCCTGAGAACGCTGCCAATATCGGCCAGGAGATCAGCATTCACACCTTGCCGGAAGGATTCGAGCCGGTCTTCGGTATGGACGTCCTCGGGCTCAAATTGATGATGGCCACCCTTACCAGCGACGACAACAAGGTGCTCATGCTCATCGAGACGCCCGACGCCGACTTCGAAGGAGCTGAAGCCGAAGCGCGGGATGCGTTCCAGCGACAGGCGGGTTTCGGCAACAACTACGACTACTCCGGGTCAAGACAAGTCCTGGTCGCAAGCGAAACCCGGACCGTCGACACGCTCATCGGGCAGGATCGTGGCATGGATATGCGCCAGGACATCGTGGTGTTTCCGGCAAGTAGCGGCAACGCGGCCGTAGCCATCATGGTTGGACCGGTCGACGATTTCGACGAATCGGGCTTTGACACATTCCTGCGGTCCATGAAGTAGCTGGCTGACTTTGCCAGCTCACCAATATTGGTAGCCTGTCACTAACCATGGCCCAAGACCCCACCCTGACCACCTGGGTCGACTCAGATCGATTCGTACCCCGTCGATTTGTGCGACCTGCGCTGGCCTTCACCGACACCGAAGCTGCCTCCGGCATCGTCCTCATGGTCGCGGCGATCGTCGCCCTGATCTGGGCGAACATGCCAGGCGGCGAGAGCTATGCAACCTTTTGGGATACACACCTCGCTTTTTCCCTTGGTCCCATCCACCTCGAAGAAACATTACGCGAGGTCATCAACGATGGATTCATGGCCATTTTCTTCTTCGTGGTTGGCCTGGAAATCAAACGCGAACTGGTCAGCGGCGAACTCAAAGATCGTCGGGCCGCCGCGCTCCCCGCCATCGCCGCCCTCGGG
>CAJQPD010000268.1 GCA_905480085.1 uncultured Acidimicrobiia bacterium | reverse complement strand
CAGGTTCTCGCCGCCGCCGAGGCCCTCGATGAGGGAACGATTGTTGAGTGCGACGGCCGTCGAATCCGGTCGGTGGCCACCCGGTAGCCTTTGGTCGGCGGGAGGGTCTAGGTGCGAGCTCGCTCGGCGTGAAGCTTGGCGAGTTCCTCAAGCATCTGATCGGCCCGGCGCAAGTGACCGTGAGCGGCGAAGGCATGGGCAGAGCCCTTGGGGACGTCCATCTCCATGAGTCGCACCGCGGCGGTGCGAGCTTCCGATGCGGCCAGTTCGCACTCGTCGGCTACCCGGCGAAACTCCTGGGCTGCTTCGGCGATGTGAGGTGCGACTTCGGCGGCCGGGGTGACGGCGTCGTCGACATAGCCTTCGGCGATTACCGCCTTGGCCTGTTCGAGGGTGAACCGACCGTGGGTGACTTCTCGACCTACGACGAGTCCGCTGATGCGGTGGCCGTCCTTTTGGAGCGCCATCAATGAGCGTAAGTCGTCGAGGTGCCTCACCCCGCCGGCGGCGATGATCGGTTCGTCGATGATAGCCAACGCATCGCGCATCATCGAGTTGTCTGGTGGCTCGATGAGGGCATCACGACCGGCTTCGCTGATCAGAAAAGCCGCCACTCCCGCCGAGGCCATTTCCAGAAGAACCTCCTCGAGGAACCGCCCGCTGTTTTGCGTCCAGCCCCGGGTGGCGAGTTCTTCGTTGGGGCGGACATCGAGTGAAACGGCGATGTGCTCGGGATATTTCTGGCAAAGCTCATAGACCATGGTCTGGTCTTCGATGGCGGCGGTACCCATCACGACCCGCCACGCCCCGGATTCGATGAGGCGGGCGGCTTCGACCTGAGATCTAACACCGCCTGCCACCTGGACGGGAATTTTCACCTCACCGATCAGGCGATCGATCAGATCGCGGTTGCGGTAGTCGCGGTTGGCAGCCGCGTCGAGGTCGACGACATGAATGAAATCGGCTCCCTGACTGACCCAGCTGAGGGCCCTTCCAACCGGGTCATTGTCAAGAGTGATGGCATCGGCCATTTTGCCACGGGGAAGCCTGACCGACCGGCCATCGAGGATATTGACGCGCGCGTATAGATCCATGTATTGAACATACCACGAGTAGCGCTCTGACACGACGGGTGATCTAGTGTTGAAGGTCCAGCGAGGAGACGGCATGAAGTACCGGAATATCGGCAAGTGGGGCATCAAAGTATCCGAAATCGCTCTCGGGGCGTGGACTACCTACGGGGATTCCGTCGAAGACCTGACGGTCATCAAGCAGATCGTGCGGGTGGCCTATGAGGGTGGCGTCAACTTCTTCGACAATGCCGACGTGTACGCCATTGGCAAAGGCGAGCAGGTCATGGGGATGGTCCTCTCTGACTACCCACGCCACACGCTGGTCATGTCTTCGAAGGTCTATTGGCCGATGTCGGACGATATCAACGATCGTGGGTTGAGCCGTAAACACATTCGTGAATCGATCGATGGTTCGCTGCGGAACCTCAAAACGGACTACCTGGACCTGTATTTTGCGCATCGCCATGATCCTTCCGTCCCGATGGAGGAAATCGTCACGTCATTCAGTGGTCTGGTCGACTCGGGCAAAGTGACGTACTGGGGTACGTCGGAATGGCCCGCCGAGCAGATCGCCGAAGCGGTTGCCTTTGCCGAGGGAAACGGTCTCCATCCGCCGATCGTCGATCAACCCCAATACTCGATGCTCCATCGGGATCGGGTCGAAAACGAGGTAATGCCGGTCACCAACTCGGCAGGAATGGGCCTGGTGGTTTGGTCACCGCTGGCGATGGGCATGCTGACAGGCAAATACGATGACGGGCTCCCGGACGGTTCTCGCCTGTCGGATAACGACGGATTCCGCGAACGCATTCTTACTGATGCCAACCGCGCCAAGGTCAAGGCGTTGGAGGAGGTCGCTGATGGCTTGCATGCCACGCGGGCTCAGCTAGCCCTCGCCTGGGTGCTACGGACCAAGTCGGTTTCTGCAGCCATCACCGGAGCGACCCGGCCCGATCAAATCGCCGAAACGATCGAGGCGACCAGCATCCACCTCAACGAGGAAACGACCGCCAGGATCGAAGCCATCCTGTCAGATGACTGATCGTCGCCACAGGCCGCTCAGGCCGGCTTGTGGCTAGACCTCCGACCATAGGGCCAGTTCGTTGTCGGCCGGGTCGCGGAAGTGAAATCGTCTCCCCCGGGGAAGGCGTATGCCGGTCGGGTAATGGCCCGCTCGCCGATGTGCCGGCCCGTTCGCTGGCTGTGAGGCCGGAGGAGTAAAGAATTACCCGCGCCGCCATCGGTGGACGGTTTCCTGCCGTGGCGTCTTGCTCAAAGCCACCTTCGATACCGGCTCCGGAGAAACGCACATAGCTCGGCCCCAGTGCTGTAAGTTCCATCCGAACGCCGGGCTCTAGAAGGCCTTGGTCACCTCGATATCGGACAACGGCGTGCCGATGTAGTTGATGGTGTGGTGCACGTTGGCGTCAGCCATATGGCGACTATGTCAACAGGTCAGCGTCGGCAGCTAGGAGCGTCCGATGTGGCCCGAATCGGCGAGTTGCTGTTTACGCAGGAGCAGGACCAGGCCACATGCAATGCACCAGATTACGAGCCCGAGGAAAGCGGCGACGTAGACGAAGTAACCGGCGTCTGGAGCGATGCCGAGGGGGCCAGCCACTCCTGCGAGGACTAGCAATACCGGAAAAGTTCCCATCACGC
>CAJQPD010000267.1 GCA_905480085.1 uncultured Acidimicrobiia bacterium | reverse complement strand
GGGTCAACAGTTGGTACCCGGGCCACGCGACCTGGCTCGCCACCGAACTGCCTGACGGCACGAAGGTCGGCGACCATGTCAGCGTGGTCGGTGAGGAAATGATGGCCGGCGGGCTGCAGGGCTATCTGATCACCAAGGCCTTTGCCGACGAATACGGTGTCACCCATCTCGATCAGATCAATGATGACCCCGAGATCCTGGCTGCTTTCGACGCCGGCGACCCGGTCCCCGGAAATGGCATCGCCGACATTTACGGCTGCCCCGAGAGCTACACCTGTGACAACGTCATCGCCAACCAGATTGCCTTTTCCGGTTGGGAGAACATCCGCCAGGTCATCGCTGATTACGATTCCATGGTTGGTGAGGCAGTATCAAAGGCACAAGCCGGCGAGCCGATGGTTATCTACACCTGGACGCCCAGCGCACCTATTACAAAGCTCATTCCGGGCACGAACGTTTACTGGCTAGCGGTCGACGAAGTCATCGACGACTCCAACCCGACCAACCAGGAAGGCGGCGAATCCCACGACCAGCGCCCCGGAACGGCCAACCTCGGGGCGGATGTCTGCCCCGCCGCAGCCGAGTCAGATACATGCCAACTCGGGTGGATGGCAGCTGACGTTCAGGTGACTGCCAACAACGACTTCCTGGCCGATAACCCGGCTGCTGCCAAACTGTTGGAACTCGTCAAGCTCCCGATCGTCGACGTTTCGCTCGCAAATATCGAACAGGATGGCGGACGCAACAGCAACGACGACGTCAACGCCCTGGCGTCCGAGTGGATCGCGAGTAACCGGGACCTCGTCGATGCCTGGATCAACGAAGCAGCCGCGGCAGGCAACTAGCCACGGCGTTGGGCCTTGGTGGCTATGTTCTGGATATGCACACGGTTCTGGATATGCACACATCAATTCGCCCCTTGCAGGCGAGCGACTGGCCGGAGTGGCGACGTCTCTGGACGGCCTACCTCGACTTCTACAAGACGACCGTCCCGGACGATGTGGAAGCCATCACATTCGCCCGCCTGTTGTCCGATGACGCCCACGAGTTTTCCTGTCTCGTCATTGAAACCGAAGTGGGACTCGGCGGACTCGCCCATTTCTTGTTCCATCGCGACACCTGGACCACGGCTGACACGTGCTACCTCGAGGATCTCTATGTAGACGAACCCCGGCGTGGAACCGGCCTGGGACGAGCTCTGATCGAGGCGGTATACCAACAGGCTGACCTGGCTGGAGCGGCCGGGGTCTATTGGATGACTCAAGAGTCCAACACGGCCGGTCGTCGACTCTATGACCGCATCGGCAAGCTCACGCCGTTCGTCCAATACGAACGGCCATGAATAAACCTGCCGTGCCCGCCTCCCGATGTCTCTATCGTTGAACCTATGTACGTGAGTTCCATCTGTGACTAATCCTCTGGCCGGCCTCGGCTGGTCCGACCACTGGGCGCGACTTCTCGCCGGGAGTCCCGGCGAACCAGCGCGGGTGATCCGCCACGACGCCAAGGTTCTTACCGTTCAAACCGTTGAGGGGATCATTCGCATTCCGGTCGACAATTCCAGCGCCAACATCGTCGTTGGGGACTGGATCACCGTAGACGAGGGACGATTCGGGGCTCTGGCAGATCGGTCATCCCTGCTCACCCGACCCAACGTTCGAGGCACGGGTGACCAGGTACTCGCAGCCAACGTCGACGTCGTGTTCGCGGTCTGCGGGCTCGATCGTCCGCTCCCGGCCGGTCGGGTTGACCGGTTGGCAAGCCTGGCATGGGACGCCGGAGCCGCCCCCATCCTGGTTCTTTCGAAAACCGATCTCGCTACCGACCTCGCCGCTATTCGAAAGGAGATGGAAACGCTCCATCCCACGTTGGCCATCCTGGAGGTTTCTGCCACAACCGGCGAAGGCATTGCCGAAATGCGGGATGCCACCGTCGGCAAAACTGCCGTGCTGATCGGCGAGTCGGGGGCCGGTAAGTCCAGCATTGTCAATGCCATGCTCGGCACCGATGCAGCCGAAACCGGGACGGTTCGAGAAGGAGACGGGAAGGGGCGCCATACGACCACCGCCAGACAGATCCACACCGTCCCCACCGGCGGTTGCATCGTCGACAGTCCCGGCATCCGCCAGATCGGGATGGTTGGCAATCCTGATGCAGTCGATGCCCTATTCGATGATGTAACCGACCTGGCGGCCGACTGTCGATTCAACGATTGCTCGCACACTTCGGAGCCAGGATGCGCCATCCTGGCGGCCGTCGAATCGGGAGCGGTGGACCCGTTGCGATACGAGCGATGGCGCGATCTGGTGGTTGAAGCGGAAGACACCCAGCAGCGGGCCGATGAGCGGGCCAAACGGGAACTCGCCAGGAGCCAGGGACGTGGCTCCAAAGGAAGGCCGAGGCGGCGCTAGCTGTCCGTCCTTCGACCCAATGCACTCGCAACCTGTGGGACAATCAGGCCTGTGAACGAAGTTATCGCCCACCTCACGGCCCTCGGAGCCGACTACGAGACCATCGACTGCGACCCTGGTCTGGCTGACACAGCCGACTTCTGCGCGGCCTACGGCTTCGGCCTCGAAGAATCAGCCAACGCCATACTCATTGCCTCAAAGCGACCTCCAGGGCAATTCGGGTTGTGCCTGGCCCTGGCAAGTACTCGCCTCGACGTCAACCGGGCGGTTCGCGATGCCATGGCGGTCAAGAAACTCTCGTTTGCCTCCGCCCAACAAACCATCGAGGCGACCGGGATGATGATTGGCGGGGTTACCCCATTCGGAATTTCCGCAGACGTACCGGTCTATGTCGACGAGGCGGTGATGAAGGTGCAGCGGGTGATCGTGGGTGGAGGGTCCCGTTCACTCAAACTCCGGGTCGACCCGGAGGTATTTGGTCGAATGCCAAACGCTCACATTGTGGCGGGCCTGGCGGCTCCCATCGGTCCATCGGCCGACAGCATCTGAAGCTCATGAATGGCGTTGCAGTGGGCAACGTACGAGGCGAATATCTGACGGTTTCCGATGTCGTAATACGGCAATAAGTCAGCCACCCCCGCCTCATCGAAGCTGTCCTGGCGCAGGGTTACCAAACAATGATGACCCACATGCTCAAACGTGATGATCACGATGGTGGGATCTGACCAATCCGGTGCTTTCCACTCGTGCACGATCCGGTTGGGGGCATCCCATTCGAGGACCTCACCGATCGTGTAGTCGGTGCCGTCGGCGAACCGTTCATGCAGGCGCTCGTTTCGGGCGAAACAGATGTGCTCGGCTGCGGTTTCCTTCGGTGCAAAGCTATACGGGAACACACCGCTGCGAGGCCACCAGGTGTTGATCTGGTGGGTGAATACTTCAAATGCCTTGGCCGGCGACAAGGGGACAGTCGCCGAAACTTCGGTCCACATCCAATAGCCTTTCCACCCTCGACACTAGGCCACCAGCGAAGGGTTAGGTCGGATCGGCGTGCCAAGTTCTGTTTCGGTCGGACCTGGCACCCACTCCGGGCCCGCTGGTGGTATCAACGCTCCCGACAATCTTCAACGGCATAGAAACGATCAACGAAGGTACTCGGGTCCCCGGACTCGATCGAATCCAATGCTCCGGCCACGAGCTCACTCAAACGTTCTGCCCCGGCCGGATTCAAATGCAGAGGATCGGAGAAGAACTTCTGCGGCCAGGGGACGCTCCTGCCGTCGATAACGGTAATCTCTCGATCGACGGAATACTCAACAACCTGAGCAAGTTCGCGTTCCCAATCTGGACGCAGTCTGGGATCAATCTGAAAAAACTCTTCTGCGATGGGGACGATCAGGAAGACAACCCGGCTCGCCGGAAACTCATCAACCAGCAATCGCAGATCATCTTGTGCGTCGAACCCACTGTCAAGCCTGGAACCTACGAAATCCAACGCCATCAGGTTCCGGAACTCTTCCGACATTTGGAAAGGCCGACATAAGGGGGTCTGACCGTCGGTCAT
>CAJQPD010000266.1 GCA_905480085.1 uncultured Acidimicrobiia bacterium | reverse complement strand
ATCTGCGCGACAACATGGCGATGCGGTCCGAGGGCATGGTTCACCGAGGGTACTTCTATGCGATTGTTGATGAGGTCGACTCGATCCTCGTCGATGAAGCCCGAACCCCGCTCATCATCTCCGGCGTGGTCGGTGACAGCGCCAAGTGGTATCGGGACTTTGCCAAGATCGTCAGTCAGCTACGCCAAGACGAGCACTATGAGGTCGATGAGGGCAAGCGCCAGGTCATAACCACCGAGGTCGGCGTATCGAGGGTCGAGTCGATGCTCGGAATCGAGAATATGTACGACCACGCCGCAGTCGACTTTGTCCATCACCTCGACGTAGCCCTCAAGGCCAAGACGCTCTATCACCGCGACGTCGAGTATCTGGTCGTCGATGGCGAGGTGAAGATCGTTGACGAATTCACCGGCCGAGTTCTCGATGGCCGGCGCTATTCGGAGGGCCTGCATCAGGCGATCGAGGCGCAAGAGGGCGTTGAGATCAAACAAGAGAACCAGACGCTCGCCACGATCACCCTCCAGAACTATTTCCGCATGTATGAAAAGCTCTCAGGCATGACGGGTACGGCCAAAACGGAAGAAGCCGAACTCAAAGAAATCTATGACGTCGATGTCGTGGTGATTCCCACAAATTTGCCGGTAGCTCGTCTCGACAAAGAGGATCTGGTTTACAAAACCGAAGACGCCAAGTTCCATGCCCTGATCGATGACATCGTTGAGCGGAACAGCAGGAACCAACCGGTTCTGGTCGGCACCGTGAGCATTGAGAAGTCTGAACGACTATCGAATTTTCTCAGTCGTCGTGGGATCGATCATGAGGTTCTCAACGCCAAGCAGCATCACCGTGAAGCGGAGATCATCGCTCAGGCAGGGCGACCGGGTGCAGTCACGGTAGCCACGAACATGGCAGGTCGCGGTGTTGACATCATGCTCGGGGGTAACCCGGAAGGACTCGCCCTGGCCGCGGTCCGCAAAACAGGGTTGAACCCAACCGACGAAGGTTTCGACGACGCGTACGAGAAAGCGCTCGAGAAATATAAGGCTGAGACCTCGGCCGCCAAGGCTGAAGTGCTGGCGGCCGGTGGACTCTATGTCATTGGTACCGAACGCCACGACTCCCGTCGAATCGACAATCAGTTACGAGGACGCTCGGGCCGCCAGGGAGATCCGGGAGAGTCGCGTTTCTACTTGTCGCTTGGGGACGATCTCATGCGGCGCTTTGCCGGGGACCGTGTGACGAGCATCATGGACCGTCTTAAATTGCCAGAAGACGTGCCGATCGAGGCCAAGATGGTTTCGAAGTCGGTCGAGCGGGCCCAGGGTCAGGTTGAGGCACAAAACTTCGAAGCTCGCAAGAATGTGCTCAAGTACGACGAAGTCATGAACCGGCAGCGGGAGGTTATTTACTCCTGGCGCCAGAACCTCCTGCTTGGGGAGGATTCGGCCGAGTTGGCCAGAGAATGGATCGACACCGTGGTTGAAGACACGGTCCGGGCCGGACTCGAAATGGTCCCTGCCGGCCAGTGGGATCTTGAGGAACTCCAAAGGGAGCTCACGGTGTTGTATCCGATGCGCCTGGGAGCTGAGGCCTTTGAAGGTGTCAAGTCTGTCGAGAAAATGGTTGAGCTAGCCATGGAAGACGCCCATGGCGTCTACGACGCCCGCGAATCGGAGCTGGGCGAACCGGTGCTCCGGTCGATCGAGAAGCGGGTCACGTTGTCGATCATTGACAATAAGTGGCGGGAACACCTCAGCGAAATGGATTACCTGCGAGCTGGCATCGGGCTGCGTGCGATGGGCCAGCGCGACCCCCTCGTCGAGTATCAGAACGAAGCGTTCAACCTCTTCTCCGGGCTGGTCGAGTCGGTGAAGCGCGATGCGGTTCGCTACCTCTTCCACGTCGAGGTTGTCGATCAGCCCGCCCAACCGGTGCAGCGGGTCCAGGCGATATCCACCAACACCGGCCCGTCAAAGCCCAAGCAGGCCACGGCCGAGGAGCGGATGGGTCGCAACGAACCTTGCTACTGCGGCTCGGGTAAGAAGTACAAACGATGCCACGGCGCGGCCGAATAGGAGTGTCTCACGTTGACTGAAATAGAATTGCGCGCCCTGATTGACGAATTGAGATCGCGGCTCGCCGACGCCAGGAGGTTCCTTTGACCTCGACAATAAGAAAGATGAAGTAGCCGACCTCAACGAGCAGATTGGTACTCCCGGGTTTTGGGATGATCCCAACGCAGCCCGGGAGGTGACCCAACGTCTCGCCAGGTACGAGCGAATCTTCACTCAGCAGGACAAACTGGTAGCCGCACTCGAGGAAGCCGGGATGATCCTTGACATGGCGGCCGAAGAATCTGATCTGGCGGTTCTTGCCGACGTCGAGCGCGATTTGAAGGCGGTCGATGTCGAACTGCGCAAGCTCGAGATGGAATCGCTGTTCTATGACGAGTATGACGACTTTGAAGCCATCGTCAGTGTTCATGCCGGTGCCGGGGGAGTCGATGCCCAGGACTGGGCGGAGATCCTCTTGCGCATGTACCTGCGGCACCTTGAGAAGGCCGGATTCCAGGTAACTCTCGAGGAGGTCCAACGCGGCGAAGAGGCCGGAATCAAGTCCGCCTCGTTTACGGTGAGCGGTGATCACAGTTACGGCTGGATGGTGGGCGAGAAGGGGGTTCACAGACTCGTACGGATTTCACCGTTTGATTCGGCCGCTCGACGCCACACTTCGTTTGCGGCGGTCGACGTCATTCCGGAGGTCGCTGAGGCCGCAGAGATCGAAATCAACTCCGACGACTTACGGGTCGATACGTTCCGGTCATCGGGAGCCGGTGGTCAGCATGTCAACACGTCGGATTCGGCGGTTCGTATCACCCACCTCCCGACCGGGATCGTGGTGGGTTCCCAGGCCGAGCGGTCTCAGATTCAGAACCGGGCTCGCGCCATGAAATTGCTCCAGGTGCGCCTTGCCGACAAGGCAAGGCAAGATCGGCTGGATCACATCGACGGGATACGTGGCGAACAAACTGAAGCTGCTTGGGGGCACCAGATTCGCTCCTATGTCATGCAGCCCTATCAGATGGTGAAGGATCTGCGCACCGGAACCGAGGTTGGCAATGTTACGGGAGTTCTCGACGGCGACCTCGACGAGTTCATCGAGGGGTACCTGATGTGGCGGCGAGCCAACCATGAGATCGGGTCGGATTGATTCAAGTAGGAGCAGGGCTCTTGGTAACCTGTTGTTCGGATGATCCCGCAGCCCTGCGGATAGCCCGCGTTCAGAGGTACCCATGATCAAACTCGAGGATGTCACCAAGGTGTACGACGGTGGCACCGTAGCGTGTAGCAATATTTCACTGAATGTCGCAAAAGGCGAGTTCTTGTTCCTCGTCGGCGCGTCCGGGTCGGGCAAGTCGACCCTGATCCGGATGCTCCTGCGCGAAGAGGAAGTTACGACGGGGACCATTTGGGTAGCCGGCAAGGACATAACAGCGATGCCGTCGTGGAAGGTGCCGTATCTCCGCCGAACGGTCGGAACCGTTTTTCAGGATTACAAGCTCCTTCCGAACAAGACCGTCGCCCAGAATATTGCTTTTGCGCTTGAGGTCCTCGGTCGGCCAAAAGCCGTCATCCACCGGCAAGTCGAGCAGGTGATCGACCTGGTCGGTCTCACCGGCAAATCCGAGCGGCTTCCGCGCCAACTTTCAGGTGGCGAGCAGCAACGGGTATCGATTGCGAGGGCGTTCGTGAACCGACCGCCCATCTTGCTGTGCGACGAGCCCACCGGGAACCTTGACCCGGCTACCTCGGTCGGCATCATGCGCTTGCTCGACCGGATCAATCGCACCGGCACCACCATCGTCATGGCAACCCATGACCACGCCATCGTCGATGCCATGCGGCGTCGAGTGGTCGGGCTCGAAGCGGGCCAAGTGGTCCGCGACCAGGCGAGCGGGCGATACGAGCAAGAGGAATCGGTCGAATGAACCGAATCGGGTTTCTGCTCGAAGAGTCTTTCGTCAACATGCGCCGCAATCCCCTGGTGGTCTCAGGAGCGGTCCTGGCGGTGTTCGTGTCACTGTTCCTGGCGTTTGGCGCATTGTCGATCCAAGAGCTCGTCCGAACCAATACCCAGCAATGGCAGGACGGCACGCATGTCATCGTCTTTCTCAAGGATGCTCGCGATGGCATCACCCTTGACTCGCAGGTGGCCCTGCGTTCGGAAATCGACGGCTGGGACCTCGTCGAGTCGACGGAGTATGTCGACAAGCTTGGAGCCTTTGAAGAATTCAAAAAACTCTTTCCGAACTCGCCCGTGGCGGACAACATCGACCCGGATGTGTTGCCCGCTTCTATTCGGATCCGGTTGACGGACAGCACCCGGTATCGCGAAGTCGTGTTCAACCTGATCGATCAACCGGCCGTGTTGGAAGTGGTGGCGCCGGGGGAGTCCATCGAAAACGTCGCTCAGCTCTCCCGGGTCCTTAACTGGCTGGGCTTCGGACTGGCCCTTATTCAGGGAATCGCCGCAGTTGTTCTCATCTCGAATACGATTCGAATGGCCATTTATGCTCGCCGTGAAGAGGTCTCGATTATGAGGTTGGTCGGGGCTTCCAACTGGTTCATTCGCATCCCCTTCCTCATCGAAGGGATGATCGAGGGGATAACGGGCGCCGGACTGGCGGTGTTCGGCGTCTGGATTGCCAGTCGGGTAGTCGGCGATGTTGACGCGGCCATCAGCCTGTTCGACTTCACCATCTCATCTGGCTTTTTTGTGAAATGGTCAATACTGTTCCTGGCGTTTGGTGCCGTCGCCGGTGTCGGTGGATCGGCACTTGGACTTCGAAAGTTCCTCAAGGTGTGATGCATGAAATCATTCGTAGCGCTCATTGTGTTGCTGGCGGTCATGGCCGGCGCAGTAACCGCGGGCGCCCAATCTCAGAGTGACATCGATGAGATTGATCGAAAGATCGACGTGCTCAAGGACCAGTCGAAGGGGATCGCCAGTCAGCGGTCGGCTCAACTCGTCGAGTTGGAGGCCGCCCAGGGGCGTCTGCGCGTGGCCAGAGCAGCGGTCGCCGAAGCTCAGGCCAAGGTCGACGCTGTCACGGCAGAGATCGCCGACAACGAAGCTCAGCTCGCTGAGCTGAACCTGCGCCTCGATCGGCTCGCTATCGAAGTAGCCAACACCCGGCTCGAAATTCGCGAAGCCCGGCTCACCTTCCAGGATCGAGCTGCGGAGCTTTATATGCAGAGGGCTTCGTCAATCGGCTCATCGGTGGTGGTCAATGTTGACGACATGGCTTCGATGTCCGTGGCGATGCGGTATTCCGACGACGTGTTCGACTCCTCGGAGCGGTTGTTGAACACCCTCGAAATCCTCGAACGCACCGAGCAAAACCAGCAGACTGCCATCGAGGAGAATCAGCGCACGGTCGAAGTCCTGTTGGCGGGCCTCGAGATCAAGCGAACGGCTCTTGAGGACGACAAGATCGCTCTGGCCGCCGTGGCAGCCATCGTTGATCAAGAAGTGCATGAGGCCAGCCGAATCCTCGCGTCGATCGAAGCAGAGATTGCCGAGATCGAAGGCGAGATTACCGCGTTTGAGGCTGAACAAGCCAAACTCCAGGCTGACCTCAATCGGTTGACCAGCACTGGCGGATCGAATCCGGGACGATTGAGCTGGCCCCTCAACGGGTCAGTGTCTTCTGGGTTCGGGTACCGGATTCATCCGATTAGTGGGGTCCGCAAGTTACATACCGGCCTTGACATCGGCGGTGGCTCCGGAACCCCGATTGCCGCCGCCGGCTCCGGCACGGTCATCTGGGCAGACTGGTACGGAGGGTACGGCAAGACGGTCATCATCGACCATGGGGGCGGTCTCACCACGCTCTACGCCCATCAAAGCTCGCTCAACGTATCGGCGGGAAGCAGTGTGTCGGCCGGATCGACTATCGGGTATGTCGGCTCAACGGGCTATTCCACGGGTCCACATCTACATTTCGAGACTCGTGAGTACGGCACTCCCGTCAATCCAATGAACTATCTGAACGGATGAGCCAGGAACGGGTGATCGTTACCCAGAACCGCAAAGCTCGTCACGACTACTCCATCGTCGACACGTTCGAGGCAGGCATGGTGTTGGTCGGTTCCGAAGTGAAGAGCTTGCGGGCCAAGACCGCCAACCTTCAGGACGCCTTCGTCATCATTGATCGGGGAGAGGCCTTTCTTCTCAACGCATACATCGCTCCGTACTCGTTCGCCCACGAAGGCGGTCATGCCCCCGATCGTCGACGCAAGCTTCTCCTGAACCGCAGAGAGATAGAGAAGATCGCCGCGGCGATCGCCGAACAAGGGGTTACCGCCGTTCCCTTGTCGATCTACTTCCTCGACGGACGGGCCAAGATCGAAGTGGCCCTCGGCAAGGGCCGCCGGGCCTATGACAAGCGACAGGCGCTCAAGGAAAAAGACCAAAAACGAGAGATTCAGCGATCGACCGGACGGTCGACAAAAAACATGTAACGATCGCCGGGTCACCGCGACTGTGATCCCGTATGACCTACGGTTTCCCACAACTCTCTGAGGATCTGGCCGGCCACAGTGCGCGGACCGCGGCACTGGCGGTCGAGATCTCCGTAGAGTTGGGATTTGGGACCCTCCAACAGCGGACCGTCTGGATGGCTGCCCACCTCCATGACGTTGGCAAGGTGAAGGTCCCCGATTCGATTCTCAATCTTCCTCGGCCGCTGACCGAGCACGAACAGACCCAGGTTCAGAAACATCCCGAGCTTGGATTCCTCATTTTGGATGGTCTGGTGGCTCCCGAGATCGCCAGAGCCGTCTTGTGCCACCATGAGCGGGTTGATGGACTCGGCTATCCATTCGGGCTGGCAGGCGACCGGATTCCCCGAATGGCCCGCATCATTGCTGTGGCAGACGCGGTTGACGCCATGGTCTCCGATCGGGTCTATCAGGAGGCCCAACCCATGCCGGTGGCCTTCTATGAATTGACCTCTCACACCGGTACTCAGTTCGACCCTCAGGTAGTCGATGCCGCATTGCGGGTTCTCGCCCCTGCCATGGCCGGCTCGGATTTCGTAGCGGTTGCGTAACCGGGTCCGGTTATCCGATGGCCGATTATCGGTGGTCGCGCCTATACTTGCCGATATCCCTATATGGGGGTGAAACGGTTTCGACGTTGCATGTTGAAGCGCTTGAAGCGAGCCGAGGTCTCCGGAGTCCTCGTTAAAGAACCGGAACACCAATAGGTGCCGAAGATAACTTCGCCCTGGCAGCCTAAATAGGCTGCTCGTCTGACCGGAGGGTACCTACCTCGCCGGACCCAGACGTCGCAATGTAGGACGCTCCCCGAGGGATTCCGGGACTGAGGGGCTAAGACAATTCCGGATAGGTCAGAGGGAAACTTGCCATCAGAGCCCCACTGGTCCGAATGCTTGCTGTTGGCTGCGCTCGGAGAAGCGGCGCAGATGGTGCAACGGACGGGGGTTCGACTCCCCCCACCTCCACTGATCAACCAGGCCGGTCTGCGGTCCTGGTCGGTGATTCTCGGAAGCGACTCTGGTTAGCGGCCACGGCGATTTACTATGTTGTTTCGCACCCCCAGGAGTACGCGATGCCCGGACGCAGGATATGGTCAACGTCGCTCGCCATCGTGGTCGTGGCCTCGTTATTCAGCAGTCCGGCCGTTGCTCAGGGTGAACCCGATCGATCCGCTCCCATCGAGGTCAACCGTGACGCTTTCGGCGAGGTCGGTGCATCGCTAGCCGAGGCCGCCCGGTCGAATGCCGGGAACGTAACCGTTAGGGTCGATTACACCGGTCGAGAAACCGATGCCCGCCAGTCGGTAAGCAAGGCCGGTGGACGGGTCCTGGACAGTGATGGCACGTCATTCAAGGTGGAGTTGCCGGTCGCGGCACTCCGGGGCCTGGCGCAGACGCCCGGGATTGCGTCAGTCCGCGAGATGATCCCTCCCGCTCCGCTGGCTGTACAGTCCCAAGGCGTCGGTACCACTGGCGCCAACACGTGGCATGCCCTTGGGCTGACCGGGATCGGGGTGAAAGTAGCCGTCGTCGATTTTGGTTTCGCAGGGCGTGCCGAAGCAGTCACCTCCGGTGACCTCCCCGGGAACGCCATCACCAAGAATTATTGTTCCAACCCGCTTGAAAGCGGGGGAGCCCACGGGACCGGCGTGGCAGAGATCGTCTATGACATTGCTCCCGGCGCTCAGCTCTATTTGGTGTGTGTCGACGATGAGTTCGACCTTGAAGCGTTTGTGGATTACGCGATCGCTCAGGGGATCGACATCATCAACCATTCCGGTGCCTGGTTCTTATCCGATCGGGGGGACGGGACTGCCGGGGCCCCCAGCGCCTCAAACGCGGCGAGGCGCGCCGACGAGGCCGGCATTCTTTGGGTGGCTGCTGCCGGGAACTACACGCAGGACCATTGGAAGGGCGCCTGGAAACCGTACACTCCACCCAACAGCAACATCACGCTGCAACGGTTTGGCACCAACTCGTCCGGTTCGCCGGACTTTGACCTCTCAGCGGTCGTTCCAAGCGGCGGTACCTTGAGCGTCTTCTTGAAGTGGGATAACTGGCCGATCACTACGGAGGACCTCGACCTATACCTGTGGGATCTCACGGGAACTGAGCCTCTGAACTATGGAAGCGACGGCTTCCGCGACCAGGCGTCGCCTCCCGGTGATTTTCCCGGTGAGCAAGTTATCTGGACGAATACGACAGGGTCGGATAAGACAGTGTTTATTGAGGTCCGAGCGTTTTCGGTAACCAAACCAGGCGAGTTGGATCTCTTGGTGTTTGGGCAAAAGGGTCCCATTGAATACCCGGTAGCGACCGGATCGATCGCTGACCCGGCTTTTTCTCCTCACACGGTGGCCGTGGGCGCATCGTGTTTCGCCAACAACCAGATCGAATACTTCTCTTCGCTTGGCCCGACGATCGACGGTCGGATCAAACCGGACTTTGTGTCAGCTGACGGCGTGATCACTCGCGCTTTTGGTGGAACGGCCGGAGCTTGTGATGGGTTCATCGGAACTTCGGCCGCCGCGCCTCATGTCTCCGGTCTTGCTGCTCTTATCATGCACGCCGCTCCGAACTGGACTTCCGACCGCGTGGTGCAAGCGCTTGAGGACTACTCGGTGGATCTGGGGCCGACGGGCAAGGACAATACGTTCGGATTCGGCAACGTGGTACTTGGGGCAGTGCCGGCCGAAGATTGTCGGGCGGTCCCCACGCCGGTAACCGGGATCGTCGGCCCTGGCACTGTCGTCGACACCTACAACGGTTCGGCAATCCCGGCGGGTAGCTACCTCGTGAAGAACAACGACGGGTCACTCTCGTTGTGCATCGATCCTGGAACCCCCGCCTCGGCCGCCTCGGCCACGTTTGTTCCGCTTTCATTCGTGACAACCAACCTGGCCGCTCCGCACCGCCAGCAGACAGATGTTGGGGTTGCTTGCCAGTTCGGTCAGGGTGAGTCAGCCTTCATCCGGTGCCGTACTCCTCGATTCGGCGTCAACTAGGTGCTCCCAATTCGGTCCGGTGCCCGGCGGGTACGGGTGCCGGCGCCGGTCAGAGCCCGCCGACTTGCGCACTAGCCTGGCGGAATGTCGAAGTCGATCCTTGTTCATGTCAGCGGCACCGATCGGCCCGGAATCACGTTCGGGTTGTTGGAGATCCTGGCGTCCGCCGGTGCGGAGGTGCTGGACATGGAACAGACCGTGGTCCACGATCGGCTCAACCTGAGCCTGCTCGTCGACATCCCCGAGAGTGCCTCAACGGTGAAAGACCTGCTGTACTACGGATGGCAGAAGTCGATGGCGATCGAGTTCGAGGTCGTCGAAGCCGAGATCGGCCCGCCCCCCAATCCTGTACGTCATGCGGTAACCGTTCTCGGCCGTGAGTTGTCCGCGGCGGCCCTGGCCGGGGTGGCCGACGCCATCGCCGGCGGTGGGGGCAATATCGACCGGATCGCCCAATTGTCGCGAACGCCGGTTTTCAGTTATGAACTTATCGTCTCGGGAGGCGACGCCGGAGACATGCGGTCCCGTCTGCTGCAATCCTCGGCCCACCATGGGGTCGATGTGGCCATTCAGCGGGAGGGGCTTGGTCGTCGTGCCAAGCGGCTCGTGTTCCTCGATGTCGACTCCACCCTTATCCAGGATGAGATTATCGATCTGCTGGCCGACGAGGCCGGGGTTCAGAACGAAGTGGTCGCCATCACGGCCAGTGCCATGGCGGGTGAGCTCGACTTCGCCGAATCTCTCCGGCGCCGGGTGGCCCTGCTCGCCGGCTTGGATCAGGCCGCCCTCGACCGGGCGCAGGCCAGGGTTCGGCTGACGCCGGGGGCGCGGACGTTCGTCAGGACACTCCGCCGTCTCGGGTACACCACGGCTGCGGTGTCTGGCGGTTTTCAGTTCTTCGTTGACAAGGTGGGCGCCGAACTCGGCATCGACCACGTATTCGCCAACGAATTGGAGATCGTGGATGGCGTGCTTACCGGCCAGTTGATCGGGCCAATCGTCGATCGAAAGCGCAAGGCCGAGCTACTCGTCGAACTCGCCAACCGTGAAGGCGTCCCGCTTGAACAGACCGTGGCGGTCGGCGATGGGGCAAACGATCTCGACATGCTCGCCACGGCCGGACTCGGGGTGGCCTTCAACGCAAAACCGATCGTCCAGGAGGCGGCCGACACTTCGGTAAGCGTCCCGTACCTTGATGCCATCTTGTTCGTCCTGGGGATCCGTCGTGAGGACGTCGAAGAGGACTGAGTCGGCTGAGCACCGCGGCTCACCTCTTTTGGACCGTTGACCCACGCCTTGGATGAAGGGGGCGTCGACTAGCGAGCCAGCGGCTTGTACTTGATGCGATGTGGCTGATCGGCGGCCGCTCCGAGTTCTTCGTGGCGGCGATCTTCATATTCGGTGAAGCCACCCTCGAACCAACGAACTACGGAATCGCCCTCAAAGGCGAGGACGTGGGTGGCGATCCGGTCGAGGAACCAGCGGTCATGGGTGATAACTACGGCACAGCCGGGGAACGACTCCAGCGCATCCTCGAGAGCTCGCAACGTGTCGACGTCGAGGTCGTTGGTTGGCTCATCGAGCAAGAGGACGTTGCCACCCGTCTTGAGCATTCGTGCCAGGTGAACCCGGTTACGTTCTCCACCGGACAACTCACTGACTTTCTGCTGCTGATCGGACCCTTTGAAGTTGAATGACGCAACATAGGCGCGTCCGTTCATCTCCCGGCCGCCGATGGTAATGATGTCCTTGCCGTCGGTGATTTGCTGGTAGACCGTGAGGGTCGGGTCGAGCGTGTCTCGTGACTGATCAACGTAGGCGAGATCGACTGTCTCGCCGACGGTGAGCTCACCGCCGTCGGGTTGTTCCTGACCCGTAATCATGCGAAATAGGGTTGTCTTCCCGGCTCCGTTGGCGCCGATAACGCCAACGATGCCAGCCGGAGGGAGCACGAATGTCAGATCTTCGATCAGTAATTTGTCCCCGTATCCTTTACGCAGTCCGTTCGCTTCGATAACCGTGTTGCCGAGGCGTTTGGTCATCGGGATGGTTAGCTCGAGACCCTTTTTGGCAGCCTGATCTGCCTTCGATTCGGCGAGGAGGTCCTCGTAGGCGCTCAGGCGAGCCTTGGATTTGGCCTGCCTGGCACGGGGTGACAGGCGAACCCAGGCCAGTTCCCTGGCGAGGGTGGCCTGGCGCGACGAGACCTGTTTCTCTTCCTGGGCGAGCCTGGCCTGCTTCTGTTCAAGCCATCCGGAGTAATTACCTTCATACGGATAGGTGTTGCCGTTGTCGAGTTCCAGGATCCAACCGGCCACGTTGTCCAGGAAATAACGATCATGGGTTACCGCCATGACCGTTCCCGTGTAATCGGCCAGGAACCGTTCCAGCCAGGCAACCGACTCGGCGTCGAGGTGGTTGGTTGGTTCGTCGAGTAGGAGCAGGTCGGGGTGGGACAGGAGGAGCTGACAGAGCGCAACCCGGCGTCGTTCGCCGCCTGACAAGGTGGTGACGTCGGCGTCGGCAGGTGGCACCCGCAGGGCATCCATGGCAATGGCGACCTGTCGATCAAGATCCCAGGCGTTGGCGGCCTCGATTTTCCCTTCGAGATCCGCCTGTTGCTTCCCGAGGAGGTCGTAGTCGGCGTCGGGATCGGCCCATCCAGCCAGCACCTCGTTGTAGCGATCGATGAGCGACTGGGTTTCGGCCACCCCGTCCATGATGTTGTCGAGAACGTTCTTGTCAGGATCGAGTTGGGGCTCTTGGGGGAGATAGCCGACCGTGAACCCATCTGTGAGTTTGGCCTCTCCGGTGTACCCGTCGTCCTGGCCGGCCATGATCCGGAGCAGCGACGACTTTCCGGACCCGTTGTGGCCGATGACCCCGATCTTGGCGCCCGGGTAGAACGCCAGGGTGACATCTTTGAGGACGGTGCGGTCGGGGGGATGGTGGCGGGAGACCCGCATCATCGTGTAAATGAACTCTTTTGCCATGGGCGAACAGCGTAGCGTCAGTGCTGGGCGAGGAATTCCTCGACGAGTCGCAGGTCGGTGAGGATGGGCATCGGCGGCAGGGTGTTGAGGATTGTCCGACCGTACCGCCGGTTGGCGACTCGAGAGTCAAGGAGTGCGACCACGCCCCGATCGGTCGTGCTGCGAATGAGTCGGCCGGCCCCCTGAGCGGTCAGCATGGCGGCCCGGGGAAGGTCGACCGTCATGAAGGGGTTCTGTCTGCTCAGTTCTGCGGCTTCCCGGCGCGCTTCCCACAGCGGGTCGTTTGGCCGGGGAAAGGGAAGTCGATCAAGGACCACGAGCTCGAGCGATCTGCCGACGACGTCGACTCCCTCCCAGAATCCCATGGTTGCCACGAGAACCGATGTCTCGTCCGCTTCGAACTTTTCGAGCAGTTGTCGTTTGGGGAGGTCTCCCTGGGTGAAAATGGCGAATTCGTCAAGCCCGAGCAGCGCCTCGGAAAAGCGTTCCAGGTTCCGATAGGACGTGGTGAGGATCAATGATCGGCCTCCTGCCGCCGTGACAAGTCGGACGATTTCGTCGGAGGCCGCCTCGCCGAATTCTTCGGCGTTCGGTTCCGGCAGGTGACTCGCCACGTAGATGCGGCCCTGTTTCTCGAAATCGAATGGTGACGGAGCCCGTAGTCCGGTCGTTTCATCTGGCTCGAATCCGAGCGCGTTGGCCAGCGGAAGCAGTGACCCTCCGGTGGTGAGGGTGGCGCTGGTGACGATCACCGTGGTGTCGTGTAACAGGAGGTCAGCCAGTTGTTTGCCGACGTGAATCGGTGCCACGTTGTAGGACCTCCGGTCGACCCAGCCGACATACCCCTCGGGTAGTTGGTGGCCAAGGCCAAGGTCGCCCTCCATGTGAATGGCCAATCGGAC
>CAJQPD010000265.1 GCA_905480085.1 uncultured Acidimicrobiia bacterium | reverse complement strand
GGGATGCCGGTTGGCGGGCCCAAAACCTACCTGCCAGGTCAGACGGACGGAAACGAACTTGCGGAAGGTCTTCTAACGATTCCCGGCGTGCTTTCATGTTTTATGACCGCCGACTTCGTGACCGTCAGCAAACTTCCTGATGCGGATTGGAACCTTATCGCCCCGGCTGCCGAAACCCTCCTGGCGGAGCATTTCCACTCCTAATCAGTGATCTCAAGGACCAGGGCGATCCCTCGCTCGTCCCGAACGACCACGTTCCATCCCAACTCGTTCTCCCACGCTCCGACCACTTCATCTCCCTTTAGGAGCGGAGAAGCCTGCAGGAGGTCGGCCGACAGGCCGACCAACGGGTGGTCATCCACCACGACAGCTAGCTCCCTACCCGAACCGACACGACGGATCGGCAAGCTGACGTATGTAGTTCCTTCGACAGTGGAAACTTCGACCGCATACTCGCCAACCGGTAGACGGCGCGGCTCTGCACCCAGTTCGAGCAGGCCGACTCGCATCGTCACCATCCATCGGTCAGGCTCGCCCAACTCTTCGACGGCGAGCAACGTAAGCCATTCGACGTACACCGAACCGACCGGCTCGCCATATGGATGGAGTTCAGGTCGATCGCCGCCGAGATAGTCCCGCAAGAACTCAACAGCGACCCCGCCGGCGAACTCTCCGCCTGGGGCAGGAACGATCGCTCGCAAATCGGCCTCGGCATACCCAACCGGTGACGGCTCCGTCGGGGCCGGACTTGCGGGCTCCGCCTCAAGCAACGTTGTCGTCACCACCTCAGGCCCGGACAGGGCCACAGGTTCTGACGGGAAGCTCGACCCACGCCCGAGTGCCAGCCAGGCAACTACCAGAACTACTGCTACTAATGCGATACCCATACCTGCCAGGCGAGGCTGAATCGTCGTCGATCGCCCGGGACTTCGACGCAGTTGGTCCCACGGAACGAATTCGACCCGTTCCCCCTCTTCTGTCGGCTCCATATCTGGCTCCGTTCCTGCCGGGGAAGCGTTGGAGAGCCCGACCGTATGACACTCTGTTGTATGAATCAAGATGTTCAACGGGAACTCCGGCGCAGTCGACTATCGTTCAAACCGCATGACAACCACAAAGGCAGACCCAAAGCCCGGGAGGTGGATCCTCCCACTCGTGATCATCGGCATGGTGATCTTCACCTACGTATTCGTCGGCAACATCCGCAATAACACGCAGCCGGCCGACATTTCCGTCAGTATTGGATCAGATAGCACCGATACCACCGAGCCAGATACGGGGACTTCCACCCCTTCAACTTCTCAGCCGCCCGGGGTGGTCGTCGACACCGAATCGGCCGCCTACCTGGCAGGTATCACCGAACTCGATGCCAATCTGACAATTCTCTACACGTCGATGCTGCAAACGAATGCCGATTTTGACGCCAGGACCGTGGCGTATGCGGAAGCCCGTGACACCATCCGTGACACGATCAACCCCGGGTTCGTTTCATGGGCTGCAGAAGTCAAGGCAACGGTCGCTCCCGAATCGAATACCACCCTTACGGCCCTCGGCACCGAACTGGCCGGGCGGGCTGACGCCATCGTCAAAGCTTCCAGCGACATTCTCGCCGGACTCCAGTCATCAGACACCGGTGAGGCCCGGGCTGCTGCCCAAGCCGACCTCAAAACCCAGGTCGAAGGATTCAACGCGGCCGTGGCCGCCGCCAACGGCTAGGCCAACCAAGCAGGCGGCTACCCGAACCGGCGAGCCAGGACGGCTTGCAGGCGTCGTTCGCCGACCCCGCCAACGAACCACCACAATCCGGTCGTCAGCGCCCCCGCGACAAACGATCCCAACACGACCAGATAGACAAGTTGGGCGGCGGTTCCGAATCCGAGCAACGTCCCCCACCCGGCCCATAACCCTACGACCATCGCCCACACGCCGTTGGCCGTAACCAGGATCGTCATGAACGAAAACCATGAGAATGGCCCGCTGATCGGCACGGTCACGACCTTTCGAGCCCCCAGAGGAAACAGATAGGCATCCTCTAGTGATGCCCCGACGAGCACCCCGTCGGCACCATTTTCATTTAGGAAGGCCTCGAGAGCGGCCGCGTAGTGTCTGGCCATAATCAGGTAGCTGGCGTCAAAAGCCGTCTGGGTGCCAGCCCACAGGCAAACGAACGGCACCACCAAAAACATCTCCGGGACTCCCCACCAACCGACCCCCAACAGGAATACGACCAGAACCAGCGCCATGCGCACATCACGGAAGAACATCCGGTGATACATACCCACCATGGCGCGCATACGACCAAGCTGGTGGCTGGCGTGCTGCTGGGCGCTCATCTGGGCCAACTCAGGCCCCCGCCAGCCACACCGCGGCGGGTTCCTGGTCTGATACGACCACTCCACCGAACTGCTCCACCGTCAGGGCCAGAACAGCCACTTCCCCCTCAATGCGTAACGAGGCGACGTGCGGGTCGGGCCCAAGGACTGCAGCACTGACGACCTCACCGTCGATGACCGCCCACAGCTGATAGGTGTGATCCCCGGGGAGTGGTGGCAGGGTATTTTCAACGATCAAAGCCGAACCATCAGGCTGGATGACGAATGTGATGGATCCGCCTTCACCGGAAAGCACGGCTGTGCGAGCGTACGGACTGTCGATCGCAGTCGCCAGCACCCGATCCGGAGAGACCTCATCGAGCTGACGATTCTGTCCTTCGATCGCGAGAGTCTGCCGGGCGACCGTTGCCTCCAGCGTGACGACTCGACGTTGCTGTATGACCGCTACACCAACGAGGGCAATGATTACGGTGGCTGCCACCATGGACAACCAGGGCCAGGGTTGGTGACCAAGCGATCGATCCGGAGACTTGATGTCGCGAACGACCCGTTGCCAAAGCGACCACGGTACGTCTGTCCCATCAGCAAAGCTAGAGGCCGCCTCCTGGAACTGGCCCACCTCGGTGAGGCACATCGTGCAAACTTCAAGGTGAGCCGCGACGACCTGACGTTCATCGTTGTCTACTGCATCGAGCGAATACGCGCCGAGCAGCCCGATTATGTGATCGTGGTCCACAACGAGACCTAGGCGTTGACGACGCCGAGCTGACCCATCGATTCCTGAAGTCGGCTCAGCCCGCTGCGAATCCGGCTCTTGACGGTTCCTTCTGCCATCCCGAGTCGACCGGCAACTTCCCGATAGGTCAAGCCACCAAAGTATGCCAGTTCGATCACTTGGCGCTCACGCTCGGGGATCGTCTCCAATGCGGATCGTACTTTCGCTGACACTGTCATCTGCCAAACCTCTTCGTCGACACTCGGGACCGATTCAGCCCTTAGCAAGGCATCCCGTTCCTCTCGTGTACGTCGCGAAGACTCCGAGCGGATGACGTCGATTGATCGACTGTGCGTCTTGGCGAGAAGAAACGAGCGCAAGGAACCGCGGGAACTGTCGAACGCCTCGGGCTTCTTCCAGAGGGACACGAACACATCCTGGGCAATGTCACGCGACAATTCCTCGTCTCTGATGATTCGCTTGGCAAGCCCGAACACCTGGCCGCCATGACGACGATAGATCTCAGCAAGAGCTGCCTCGTCTCGTTCGGTCACCCCGTGTACAAGATCAGCGTCTTCAAAACTTGCGTCATCCCGATACGTCATTGCTCGCCCTTCTCTGAGTGACATAGTTTTAGCACTAAAACTATGTCACAGTCAACTCAACCCCGCGTTAGACTTCCGAACATGACAGAAGACGTCCTCTCCCTGCAAGCGGCCGCTGACGAATTGGGCGTCCACTACATGACCGCATATCGCTATGTCCGCCTCGGAAAACTCGACGCGACAAAATCACGGGGCGTCTGGCAAGTACGCCGGGCCGACCTCGACAACCTCGTCAGCTCAGACCGACAACAGCCGGCGCCGAAAAGCACTAAAGCGTGGGATAAGCAGCTGGAAACCGTCTTACTGGGCGGCGACGAAGCGGCCGCCTGGCAGGTGGTCGAAGCGGCACTGGCGTCAGGTCACGGGCCTTCTGAGATCTACTCCCAGATGATCTCGCCGGTATTGCGAGATCTCGGCGCCCGGTGGAAAAAGGGAGAAATCGATGTGGCCGATGAGCACCGTGCCAGCCTTGCGACTGCCCGTCTGGTCGGGCGACTGTCACCGCGGTTCAACCGACGGGGCAGACCGAAGGGAACGTTTGTGGTCGCGGCTGCACCGGGCGACTTCCACTCGCTGGCCGTCATGATGTTGAGCGACCAGATTCGCGGTGCGGGCTATCGAACCGTCGACCTCGGTGCGGCCGTACCGGTCGAGTCATTGCGACGCACTGTGGCCGAGACTCATCCCCTAACGGCCGTCGCCATCGCGGCGTTCAAACCAGACAATGAGGCATCGATCCGAGCGGCCATCGCCGCAGCCCGTTCTGCCCAGGATGTTCCGATCTTCCTGGGCGGCCCAGCCATCGATGGCCCCAATCATGCCAAAGGCCTGGGAGCGACTGCCTACGCCAATTCGGTCGAGGACGCTCTCAAAATTCTGAACCAAACGTCGGAGGGGTTGACCGGGTGACGCCCCGGTCGGGGCGTCACCCGGCTCTTCCGTTGCGACTCAGGCTTGTGAGCAGATCGTATCCGTGATCAACTGGGTCACGACGTACGGGTCGCAGTTGGCATTGGGACGCCGATCCTCGATGTAGCCTTTTCCTTCCTTGGCGACCTGCCAGGGAATCCGCACCGAGGCGCTCCGGTTGGACACACCGTAGGAGTACTCAGTCCACGGTGCGGTCTCATGAAGCCCGGTCAGGCGGTGCTCAATGTCGGCGCCGTAGGCGGCAATGTGCTCTCGGGGCTTGGTTCCGAGTGCCTCACAGGCGGCGATGATCGGCTCGTAGCTTTCTCGCATTTGTTTGGTAGAGAAGTTGGTGTGAGCGCCAGCTCCGTTCCAGTCACCCTTGACCGGCTTGGGGTCGAGGGTGGCAGCAATGCCGAAGTCTTCGGCAGTCCGGTACAGCAACCAGCGCGCCAGCCACAGGTGATCGGAGGCGGCCACCGGCGACAGCGGGCCGATCTGGAACTCCCATTGCCCGATCATGACCTCGGCGTTGGTCCCCGAAATCCCGATTCCGGCATCCATGCAGTTCTTGGTATGGGCCTCGACGACGTCGCGCCCGTAAATCTCATCGTCGCCCACCCCGCAGTAATAGCCTCCTTGGGGAGCGGGGTAACCGTGCGTCGGCCAGCCGTGTACCCGTCCATCCTTGAAGAACGTGTATTCCTGCTCGATACCGAACCACGGCTCGAAACTGGCATACTTCGTCTCGGTCGCCAGACAGCCTGCCCTGGTGTTGGTCGGGTGTGGTTCCATATCAACCGTTAGCACCTCACACAGGACCAACACGTCGTTGCCGCCCCGAATCGGGTCGGGAACCGTCAGGACGGGTTGCAGGACGCAGTCGGAATTCTTGCCGGGGGCCTGGTTGGTCGATGAACCGTCAAAACCCCAGATGGGCAGCTCTTCGCCGTCCTGAAGGACCCGGGTCTTCGAACGTAGTTTCGAGGTCGGTATAGATCCATCGATCCAAATGTACTCAGCTCTGAAAGTCATCACTACCTCACGATTGTCGGCAAAACGAACCTGCTAAAACCAGCGTCCCAGGGTGCCGTTTCTTCGCCGTTACCCAAATGTGAACGCTGCGTTAACTCAAAACAGACAGTGCGTGCCTCTCGACCCCGATAACCGCCCGCATGGTGGGAGTGTATCGCTCCCGACCCCCCGCCGCGCTTACCCGCCCGGCCTATTGCGACGAACAATATCGCGCTACCGTAACGGACCATGAGCGCCGACAAACAAGCCGAGTACGTTCTCCAAACCGTCGCCAAACGCGGCATCCGGTTTATCCGCC
>CAJQPD010000264.1 GCA_905480085.1 uncultured Acidimicrobiia bacterium | reverse complement strand
GTGTCAAAGATGAACTACGAGACAACCTCATGGCGCGGATGCGAGCGGGCGCCGAGCTGTTTCCCGGGATCGTCGGATTCGACCAGACCGTCATCCCGGCCCTGGAGCGAGCCATACTGGCCGGCCACGACATCATTCTGCTCGGGGAGCGCGGACAAGCCAAGACGCGGCTCATTCGCAGGCTCGTCGACCTACTCGACGCGTACTCGCCAACCGTCGAGGGTTGCGAGATCAATGATTCACCCTTCCGGCCGGTGTGTGCGTTTTGCCTGCATCTCATCGCCGAGGAAGGCGATCTAACGCCGATCCGATGGGTGTCTCCCGAGGCTCGATATGGTGAGAAGCTCGCAACGCCAGACACCGCCGTGGCTGATCTGATTGGTGATGTTGACCCGATCAAGGTTGCCGAAGGCCGGTATCTGTCGGATCAATTGACTATTCACTACGGGTTGGTTCCTCGTTCGCACCGGGGGATCTTCTCGATCAACGAGTTGCCGGACCTTCCGACCCGGATTCAGGTGTCGTTGCTCAACGTGCTCGAAGAGCGTGACATTCAGATCCGCGGGTACCGGGTGAGTCTGCCGCTCGACATCCTGCTCATTGCCTCGGCCAACCCTGAGGACTACACGAACCGGGGGAGGATCATCACCCCGCTCAAAGACCGGTTCGGATCTGAGGTTCGTACCCATTATCCCCTGACGATCAACGACGAGATCATGATCATGGAGCAGGAGTCGAACCCCCCTCCGTCCGGTGTGAGCATCGAGGTGCCGGAGTTCCTCAAGGAGATTCTGGCCGAGCTCACCCATGCCGTGAGAAACTCTTCGCACGTGAATCAGCGATCGGGGGTCTCGGTCCGTTTTTCGATTGCCAATCTGGAAACCCTCGTCGCTTCGGCCGTGCGACGGGCTTTGCGCACCGGAAGTGGACAGGCCGTAGCCCGCATTGCCGATCTCCCCTCGGTGTTGCTCGCCTCGATGGGGCGGGTCGAGTTCGAGGTGTTCGAAGAAGGGCGAGAGATGAATGTATTGCACCGTCTGCTGGCTCAGGTGGTCGTCGAGGTATTTCGAGATCGTTCATACGGTATTGACTTCGCCGAACTGATCGACGTCTTCGATGAGGGGGTCATCGTCGAGTCGGGTGACTTGACCCCGGCCGGGTCGATGCTCCTCGAAGTCGACCACCTGGCAGTTCTCACCGAGTTCGCCAGGCGGGTTGGAGTAACCGAGGAGTCACCGGATCACCTGGCGAGCGTGCTTGACTTTGCCATGGAAGGACTACATCTCACCCGCCGCTTGAACAAGGACGCCGAATCCGGCAGTTCCATGTACGGCCGCAACTAGTGCTTCCGAATCGCTATTCGGCGTGGGATGGGTCCCAGGATCCGCTTTCCGCCGAGCTACCGCTTGATGATTTGGTCGAGCAATTGTCGGAGGATCTCCTCAACGGCTGGTCGGCTGACGAGTCCCTTGAGCGACTGCTCCGACGGGGGATGCCTGGCCGGTTCTCAGGTTTGGATCAGCTTCGGGCCCGGATCGAACACATGCGCCAAGAGGCCGCCGGGCGCCTCGGCACGGACGGGCCGATTGCCCGAATTCGTCAGCGCATCGAAGAGATCGTTCACACCGAACGTCTGGAACTATCCGTTATGGACTCGGACGATGCCCGATTCCGGGAGGTAGCGCTCGATGCGCTCCCGGACTCACTGGCTGAGACGCTATCCGAGCTCAAGGGATACGAGTTCGTATCTGAAGAGGCCCGCCAGGCGTTCGATGATCTACTCGACGACCTCCGCCGCGACATCATGGATCGCATGTTCCGGGAGGTTTCCGAGGCGATGAACGATCCTGATCCCGAAACCATGGCTGCGCTCAAAGACATGTTGGCCGATCTCAACGGTCTCCTTGATCAGCGCCAGGCTGGGACCGGGCCATCCGACGAAGAGTTTGCGGCGTTCATGACCAAACACGGCGAATTCTTTCCCGAGAATCCGGCCACACTCGACGAACTGCTCGAAGCCCTGGCCAAACGAGCGGCGGCTTTCTCCCGGTTCGTGGCCAATCTCTCGCCAGAACAGCGGGCCGAACTCGACGAGCTCATGAACGTGGCGATGGACGACCTCGACCTGGCCTTCCAAATGGATCACCTTGGTAGTTCGCTGCGGGCACTGGCGCCTGATCTCGATTGGAACGGTTCCGTAGATGGGGCAGGTGGTCCGACCGATGGTTTGGGGGCGGCTTTGAATGCCATCGAGGATCTTTCCGCCATGGAAAACCTTGAGCGGGCTCTCGGCCAGAACTATCCCGGTGCCTCGTTGGCTGACGTCGACCCGGAGGAACTGGCCCGAATGCTCGACGGTGAAGCCCGTCGGGACCTCGATCGGCTCAAAAGGATTGAGCGAGCCCTTGAGCGGGCCGGGGTGGTCGTGCGGAGTTCCGGTCGATTGGAGCTGACCCCGCGCGGGGTCCGTAAACTCGGCGAGCAGGCGCTCTCGAAAGTGTTTGAACACATCACCGTGGATAGGCCGGGATCCCATGATGTGCCATCGGCGGGGGGGATGGGAGAACCGACCGGTACGTCGCGTCCGTGGAAGTACGGGGACACGTTCCGCCTCGATCTTCAGCGGACCCTGGGAAATGCGGTTGTGCGGGGCGGTGTGTCAGAGGGTGGCCAGATCCAGCTGTCGCCGGATGATTTTGAGATCGCCGAACACGAGACCAAGACCTCGGTGGCCACCGTGCTGTTGCTCGATATGAGCCGTTCGATGCCGCTGCGGGGTCACTGGCTTGGCGCCAAACGGATGGCCTTGGCGCTTCACGCCCTCATCACCACCGCCTACCCGGAAGATCATCTCGAAATCGTGGCGTTCTCGGACTATGCCAGGGTGATGTCGCCCGCCGATCTGGGCCAGGTCGATTGGGAGCCCGTCTATGGAACCAACATGGAACATGCGTTCAATCTGGCTGGTCGGATCCTGGCTCGTCATCGAGATGCCACCAAACAAGTACTCCTGGTCACCGACGGTGAGCCAACCGCCCACCTTGAAGGGGACGAGGTCTTCTTTCAATGGCCTCCGGCGCGCCGGACAATCGACCTCACCTTCAAAGAGGCCATGCGACTGGCCAGGGGCGGGGTAACCATGAACATCTTCATGCTCGAACAGGAACCAGGACTGGTGGCATTTGTCGATCGGTTGGCGAAGATCGTGCATGGCCGGGTCTTTGCCGCCCGCTCTGAGGAGTTGGGCGACATGATCGTCCGGGACTACCTCAGGAAATAGTTCACCACATTGGCCAGGGGACGGCGGGCCGATCAAGCGGCG
>CAJQPD010000263.1 GCA_905480085.1 uncultured Acidimicrobiia bacterium | reverse complement strand
TGCCGGTTGACGCCCATCTCCCTGATGAATACATCGCGGATCAGTCGGCCCGGATCGAGGCCTATCGACGATTGGCGGCCACCATCACTTCCGATCAGGTATTGGATGTGGCGGCCGAGTGGGCCGATCGATACGGTGAGCTTCCTCCCAGTGGCCACTCGCTCATCGGGTTGGCTCGGTTGCGCACGGAAGCCATCAGGGTTGGGTTGTCGGAAGTTGTCAAGCTGCGCAACGAGATCCGGATCGGTCCTGTCGACTTCACGGATTCGCAGGAGGTGCGTCTTCGGCGGCTCGCTCCGAAGGCTGTTCTGCGGGCATCGGAAGGGACGATATTCCTGCCCGCGCCTCCAGATGGGGTCGTAGTCGACCACCTCATTGCCTTCATCCAGGCGATGTGGGTGTGACAGTTTCGTATGGTGGCCGCTCCGGCCTACCATGGAGACCAACATCGACAACCGTTCAAGTCAATTCAGATTAAGGTGACCTCGTGAAACGTCTCATTCCAATCGTTGTTGTACTCGCGCTCGTGATAAGTGCGTGCGGGTCCGGTTCGGCCGCCGTCGTAAACGGCACGACCATCTCAACCGCCCAGGTCGCTGACCTGCTTACCGATTCGGCGGCCCCCGAACAAACCGCTTTCAATGACATGCTCTATCAGGTGATCGTTGATCAAATCGTCTCGGAAGCGGCGCTGGATCAGTTCGAGATCAGTGTCTCTGATGACGACATTCAGGTGGGGATCACCGAAATCGAGGCGTCGCTAGCCGGGCAAGGCGTGACGCTTGACACCGCACTCACCGAGAATGGCTTCAGTGAAGCAGTCCTGCCAATGATCGTGCGACAAGATCGTATTCAAACGCAGCTGAGCGAGCGCTTCACGGGTCAGGTTCCCGAACCAGATGAGGCTGAGATCCAGGCTCAGTTTGATGCAGCTGTCGATGAACTCACCCAGGTCTGCGCTTCGCACATACTGATTGCGACCGAGGAGGAAGCTCAGGCTGCCTACGAACGAGCGGTAGCCGGTGAGGACTTCGCAGAACTGGCCAAGGAACTTTCGAGTGACGGATCGGCGGCTGATGGTGGGGACCTCGGGTGCACCTCGCCGACTGGTTATGTTGAACCGTTCGCCCAGGCCACGTTGGTCGCCCCGCTCAATGAGCCGTTTCCTCCGGTCGAGAGCGAATTTGGATTTCACGTCATCCTCGTCACGGATCGCACCATCCCGGAATTCGCCGAGTATCACGATCGGATCGCCGAAAGTATCAAATCGACGAGCGCCACAACGCTCCTCAGCGAGTGGTACGTTGGCGAGATTCGATCGGCGGATGTTCAGGTTGCGGACTCCTACGGAACGTGGACTCTTCCTGAGGACACCACTCAGCCGCCAACCATCATCGCCCCCTGAACAATCGACTCGTCATCGTTGGCGTTGGGCCGGGCGGATTAGACCGCCTACCCGATTCAACGCGCGACCTTCTCCTCGACCCGGCGTTTAGCCTGATCGTCCGCACCGTCAGGCATCCGGCCCTGGCGGAGCTTGCGGGGCTTCGAGAAGTGACTTCGGGCGATGATTTGTATGAATCTATCGAGTCGTTCGAGGTCGTCTACGACGAGTTAGCCGCCCGTGTCCTGGCCATGGCCGAATCAGGTCCGGTCATCTTCGCGGTCCCTGGTAGCCCGTCGGTGGGGGAATTCGCGGTGGCTCGACTGCGTCGACTGGCGCTTGACCGGGCAACCCCGGTCGAGGTGATCGGCGCCGAGTCGTTTGTGGACCTCATTTGTTCGGAGCTCTCGATCGACCCGCTTGAACGAGGTCTTCAGATCCTCGATGGTCGCGAACTTCCCGATCCGTTCCCGTTGCATGTCCCCACGATTATCGGCCAGATAGACCTTCCCGTGGTGGCGGCCCATGTCCTGGCAGTGCTTTCGGAGTTACTTGGGGCCGACACCTCGATCACCGTGGCTACCGATCTTGGTGGACCCCAAGCCCGTCTCGAGACCAAACCCATTGGGGAATTCGATTCGTCAATCGCCTCGCTACGAACCAGCCTGGTCCTTCAGCCCCAGCCAGCCGGTTGGTTGGGGGCCATCGACATCATGCGCACGTTACGCCGTGATTGTCCCTGGGACGCAGGCCAGACCCATCAATCACTGGTCGCCAACCTCACCGAGGAAGCTGCCGAATTGGCAGAGGCTCTGTCTGGGTTGCCGCTTGCGGCGCCGGCGGGCGAACCAGACTATGGCGCCTATGCCGACGTCGAAGAAGAACTCGGAGATGTCCTGCTGCAGGTCTTGTTCCATATCACCATGGGGGAGGAAGCGGGTACCCTGCGCCCCGACGGGGTTGGTCAGGTGCTTATCGACAAGTTGGTTCGCCGGCACCCCCATGTGTTCGGCAACGAGCAGGCCGATTCGCCGGACGAGGTTCTGGGCGTCTGGGAACGCGCCAAAGCGTTGGAGAAGGGCGACCGGACCCTTTTTGAGGGGGTTGCCAACAACCTCGACCCACTGAACAAGGCCGAGAAGGTCCAGGATCGGGCCAGGGGAGTTGGGTTTGATTGGGCAGCCGCCGAGCCGGTCTACGAAAAGCTTCTCGAGGAAATCACTGAACTGCAGAACGCCCGTACTCCCGATGAACGGCTCCATGAGCTGGGGGATGTGCTGTTTACCGTTATCAACCTGGCGCGTCATCTCGGTGTCGGATCGGAAGTTGCTTTGCGCAGAGCCGTCCACCGGTTCCAGAGTCGGCTTGAGTGGATGGAGAAACAGGTCGACCTGGCCGCCGCCTCGCCAGAGGAGCTGGAGAGCTGGTGGGGAGCCGCGAAAGACGAAGAGGAGTAACCAGTCCGTGGTACATTTTGTGACACAAGGAGGGTCCATGTCGACGCATATCAGCGAGATCTGGGCCCGTGAGGTCCTCGATTCCAGAGGGAATCCGACCGTAGAAGCCGAAGTTCGCCTTGCTGGAGGCGGGTTTGGCCGGGCCGGGGTTCCATCTGGGGCATCGACCGGGGCGCTTGAGGCGATTGAGCTTCGAGATGGCGGGGACCGCTACGGCGGCAAGGGCGTTGCACGGGCCGTTGCCAATATCAAAGAGACGATGGCTCCGGCGCTGCTCGGGGTCGACGCGACCCGCCAGGAGTTGGTCGACCAAATCCTGCTTGATCTTGACGGGACCCCGAATAAGGCCAACCTTGGTGCTAACGCCATTCTGGCGGTTTCATTGGCAACGGCCCGGGCGGCCGCCGGGCAACTGAACCTTCCTCTCTTCAAGTATCTTGGCGGGCCTGCCGCCCGGGTATTACCGGTGCCGATGCTCAACGTCCTCAACGGTGGGGCGCATGCAGCCAACTCGGTGGACATCCAGGAATTCATGCTCGTGCCGGCGGGAGCGCCCAGCTTCAGTGAGGCGTTGCGAGCCGGTGTCGAGGTTTACCACGCGCTCAAAAAGGTGTTAACCGGCCAGTCGCTTTCGACCAATGTTGGTGACGAAGGTGGTTTTGCACCGGATCTACCCTCGAATCGGGCGGCCCTTGAGCTGCTAGCCGAGGCGATCGAGGCGGCCGGTTATCGACTCGGCGAAGATATTGCCCTCGCTCTCGATGTGGCTGCCTCGGAGATCTACGTTGACGGAGCTTATCAATTTGAAGGCAAACGACTCAGTGCCAATGACATGGTTGATTACTACGTCGGTCTACTGGATGATTTTCCGCTGGTTTCCATCGAAGACGGTCTCGATGAGGCCGACTGGGACGGTTGGAAGACGCTAACTGCCCGACTCGGATCGAAGACGCAGTTGGTTGGCGACGATCTCTTCGTGACGAATGAGGAGATCCTCCAGCGGGGCATCGACGAAAAGGCCGCCAATGCGATCCTGATCAAGGTCAATCAGATCGGTTCCCTGTCCGAGACCCTCCACACGATGGACACCGCCCTCGGAGCCGGGTTCGCCCGGATGGTCTCCCACCGGTCTGGCGAGACCGAGGACAGTTTCATTTCGCACCTGGCAGTGGCTACCAACGCGGGACAAATCAAAACTGGTGCTCCGAGCCGGGGGGAACGGACTGCCAAGTACAACCAACTGCTCCGAATCGAGGAACGGCTCGGTACTGAAGCGCGTTTTGGTGGCTGGTCGACCTTTGCCGGTCGCGCATGACCCGTCATCGGTTGCAGACGGTGATACCGATCGGTCTGATGGTGGTCCTGGCGGTGGTGGTCACCAATGTCTTTCCCTTTCGGGTGATGTTGGCCCAGGAGAGCAAGGTAGAGCTGGCCCAGGAGCATCTCGCCACCCTTCAATCGGATAATGCACTTCTTGAGAACAAGGTTGCTGCGTTGTCGACCGAAACTGAATTGGAGCGAATTGCTCGTAAGGATCTTGGGTACGTACGCGAAGGCGAAATTGCGTATGTCATTACGGCGCCGCCGGATGCTGTCCCCGTGGTAGAGCCCACGATCGTGCTGCCTGAGCGCCGACCATGGTGGCGGATCATGACCGATTTTTTGACCGGCGAGGATCTTGTCTCCCGCTGAGGACCCCGTTATGCATGATGATGCTGATGCGGCAATCGCCGCCGCACAGATCGAGCGCCCATTGCGGGCAGCCAGCCAACCGGTTGCCCGGTGCGTACTGGGACTTCCCACGGTGATCAAGGTTCCGCCGCTACTCGATGACGGTACCCCGTTTCCTACTCGTTATTGGCTGACCTGCCCGCTTGCCAATCGGCGGATCGGCCGCCTCGAAGGCGCCGGAGGGGTCAAGGCGATGGAGCAAGCGCTCGACGAAGACCCGATCCTCGCCGACCGTATGCAGGCAGCCCACCTCAGGTACGGGGCTGAGCGAGACGCACTGATTCCGATCGGTGCCAAACACCGTCCGACCGGTGGCGTCGCAGGCCTGGTGGCCGGCGTGAAGTGCTTGCACGCTCATTACGCCGACTATGCGGCGGGTAACGACAACCCGATCGGTGGTCTGGTAGCTCCCTGGGTGGAACCGCTCATCTGTGCGACACCGTGCGTGACAGAAATCGATGGGCAGATGATCCGCAATCCCGATTGGATTGAACCGAGATGACCCGGGTCGCCGTCGGCGATATTGGCACGAACACGGTCCGGCTGCTCGTTGCCGACGTCGTCGGGGTTGCGGTTGGCGAAGTGAAGGTTGACGAGGTTGAGGTCCGCACCGACGTTGTTGGCCTTGGGCGGGGTCTACATGCCACCGGTCGGCTTCAGCCAGATGCCATCCGACGAACGGTGACAGCCCTGCGGTCATTCTCGGCCGCGTTCGCCGAGGCGGATCGATCCATCATCGTGGCCACGTCGGCCTCGCGAGACGCGCTCAACCGCGACGAGTTCTTTGATGCAGCCCAGGCAGCCTGCGGGATTCGCCCTTCGTTGATCAGCGGTGAACAAGAAGCCGGCTTTGCCTTTGCCGGCGCTGCCCAGGCGGTACCAGGTGAGCTGATCACTGTCATCGACATCGGTGGTGGCTCAACAGAGTTTGTCACCGGCACCGGGCACGTCGAGTCGGCAGTCAGCATTGACATCGGCTCAGTTCGGCTAACCGACCTGTATCTGGGCGAAGGGCCGGTGTCGGCGGAAGTACTGGCGCAGGCTCGCAGCGTGGCCCGCCACAACATCGCCAGCGCAGACCTTGGCGTGACAGGTCGACCCGTTGGGGTGGCCGGCACCTGTACCACCGTGGCCGGTACCTTGCTTGGATTGACTCATCATGACAGGGAACGAATACACCTTTCGAGGATCGCCCTTGACGATGTACAAGACCTCACAGCCCGCCTCTCGTCTCTCGACACGTCGCAGATCGCCAGGGTGGGAACCATCGGGGAGAAGCGAGCCCCGGTCATCCTCGGAGGTCTCGTGGTCCTCGAAGCATCTCTCCTGGCGATGGGTGCCATCGACATGACCATCTCCGAGCGAGACTTGCTGCACGGTGTGGCGATTGCATTAGTGTCCAACTGACATCAGGCCCCGGTGGCGGAATCGGCAGACGCAGTGGACTTAAAATCCACGGCCGCAAGGCGTGGGGGTTCAAGTCCCCCCCGGGGTACCCATCCAGGTCGACCTGGGGTGCCAGTTCTGGAGACCGTCGCCTAGGTGGCGCTCCCGATCCCTTGGTCTCGAATGGGTGCCGGTTGTGGCCTGGTGCCGGCTCCACGGCCAACCACGGAGGGAATGCGCACCTGCCCGAATGGGTCGAGCTGCGGGCGGTTATTAGGCTCACGTCATGGAAGCACCGTTAACCGACAGCCGACGGTCCTTTGTCGGGGCCAGGACGATCCTGGCCGGCTACGAGAACTACGTTGCCCGGTTCCGGGTGATCACGTCACGGGCCGAGGTGCGATTCCTTGATCGAGATTGGCACGGGATGCAGGCTGATGCCGCCGAACGATTGGGCCTCTACCGGAGCGTGGTTTCGGACGTATATGCAGACGTTGTCGGGCTGCTCGGCGATCGTGCGGAGGATCGGGCGATCTGGGCATCTCTCAAAGCCGTCTTCTCAGCGCTGATTTCGGATCGGGATGATTGGGACATCGCCGAAACATTCTTCAACTCGATAACCCGCCAGGTCTTCACGACGGTCGGCGTCGACCAAGCCATCGAGTTTGTGGATACGGACTTCGACACGCCCCCGACCCGTTCGTCCGAGCCGGTATTTCTCGCCCAGGGTCGGTCCGAATCGGTGGCTGACATGGTGAGCGCCATGCTGGACCATTGTCCGTTTGCTCTGGTGAATCGAGAAGGAGATGCGGCAGCGGCGACGGAGAGGATCGAGGGGCGGCTCGAGCAGATCGGGGCGCTCATGAGTCTTGATGGGGCCGAGTTGGTCAGGTCACTCTTCTACCGGGGGCAGGCGGCCTACCTTGTCGCCCGTCTCCATTCGGGCTCTCACTCGATTCCGCTCGTCGTTGCGTTTACCAACGATGACTCCGGAATCGCCATCGACGCCGTTCTCACGCAGGAGCACGAGCTGTCCATATTGTTCTCGTTCACCCGTTCGTACTTTCTTGTCGATGTTGGACGGCCATACGATCTCGTTCGTTTTCTCAAACGGCTGATGCCCCGCAAACGAGTGGCGGAGATATACATCGCGATTGGCTACAACAAACACGGCAAGACGGAGCTGTACCGCGACTTGCGGCGGCACCTGGCCTCGACCGATGAGCAATTCGAAATCGCTAGGGGAACCAAAGGCCTCGTCATGATCGTGTTCACGATGCCGGGATTCGAAGATGCCTTCAAGATCATCCGGGACCGATTTCCGCCTCAGAAGCGTACGACTCGACGGGCGATCATGGAGAAGTACAGCATGGTCTTTCAACACGACCGGGCAGGGCGCCTCGTTGATGCACAAGACTTTCAACATCTGGAGATCCGTCGATCACGATTCTCCGATGCCCTACTCGAAGAGTTCGCCGCCGAGGCACCCGGAACCGTAGAGATTTTCGACGAGAAGGTCGTGATCAAGCAGGTGTACGTCGAGCGTCGGGTGATCCCGCTCGATATCTACGTTCGCGAAGCTGGGGAGCGGGCGGCCGGAGCGGCGGTCCTCGACTTCGGACGTTCGATCAAAGATCTGGCCTCAACCAACATCTTTCCAGGTGATTTGTTGTTGAAGAATTTTGGCGTGACACGACACGGTCGCGTCGTGTTCTACGACTACGACGAACTGCGGCCGCTCACCGACATGCGCTTCAGGGAGATTCCGCAATCGCGTGACGACGAGGACGAGATGTCATCGGATGCCTGGTATAGCGTTGGTGACACCGACGTGTTCCCTGAGGAACATGAGCGATTTCTCGGCCTGTCGCCGTCATTGCGGGCAGTCTTTCTCTCGGAACACCGTGACATGTTCTCTGCAAAGGCGTGGCAAGCCATCCAGGGCCTGGTAGCGGGCGGGGAGTTGTTGCATGTACCTCCCTACGACGAGTCAGCTCGCTTGCCTGGCCGTCCTCGCTGGACCGGTTGGTAAATCCGGTCGGACGCCCAGCAAGTCTGTGAGAATGAACTTGTATGAGCAATAAGTGGATCATCCGGGGACTCCTCATTGCCGCCCTGGCGCTGGGCGCTTTCTATGCGTATGACAATTTTGTGTCTCCGTATCGCTCCACGCCCGATGTCGTGGGATCGATGTTGACAGACGACGACGTTATCGTTTCTACGACCCCTCGTCTCACCTTCCGGCCTGCCGATCAGGAGCCGACGGTGGGAGTGATCTTTTACACGGGGGCGCGGGTTGATCCCGATGCTTACGCCCCGATCGCCCGCCAGGTGGCCGATGAAGGGTATTTCGTCGTGGTCGTGAAACACCCGTTCAATTTCGCCGTTCTCGGGGTATCCGCTGCCAGTGACGTGCTTGTCGAATACCCGGAGATTTCATCCTGGATCATGGCCGGCCATTCCATGGGTGGGGCGATGGCCGCCGAGTTCGCCGAGCGGAATCAGCGCATCTCTGGCTTGATACTGTTGGCTTCCTACCCGGATGCTTCGTCCAATCTGGCCTTTCGTAACCTGAATACGCTTGTTGTGTATGGCAGCGAGGACGGTCTTGTATCTCCGGCAGAGATCGAACAGAATTCCGCCGACGTTTTACCGAAGACCACCGAGTTGGTGCTGATTCCGGGCGGCAACCATGCCCAATTTGGAAATTATGGACCCCAAATCGGTGATGGCCTGGCCTCGATCACCCGCAACGATCAGCAAGCAGCATGTATCAAGGCGATCCTGGGGTTTCTCCGCCAGTACCGTTCGTGAATTCCGACGTACCTGATCAGCGCATAACAATGCTGGCGGATGCGGAGGTGGGCGCCACCGGTGACTACGTCCTTTACTGGATGACTGCCTATCGGAGGACCGGCTCGAATTACGCCCTGCAAAGGGCGGCAGATTGGTCGCGACATCTGGGACTTCCGCTGGTTGTGCTGGTAGCCCTGCGCCTTGATTACCCGTGGGCCAACGATCGGATTCATGCCTTTGCAATCGACGGCATCGTTGATGTCGTCGAAGCGCTAGGCAACCGACCCGTCGTTTGTGTTCCGTATATCGAACCCGAGCCGGGAGCTGGCAAAGGGTTGCTTGGGCGGTTGAGTGCTTCGGCGGCGGTGGTGGTTGGTGATGATGCGCCGGTATTTTTCCTTCCCGCAGCCCGGCAAGCGGCGGTCGCTCAGATCGAATGCCGCTTTGAAGTTGTCGACCACAATGGTGTGGTCCCGATGTCGGTGACGGATCGAGAGTTCAAACGAGCGGTCGACCTTCGCCGGTTTTATCAAACGATCCTGCTGGAGCATCTCGAGGACGGACCTGATCACGACCCGCTGGGTGGTCTGGACGCCACCCGGCCCGATGTGATTGACCAAATCATGAGTGACTATCCGACCGCCCGCCTGGCCCGGGATGTGATACCCGAACTTGACCTTGACCACGAAGTCCCGGTCGCGCCGCTTCGGGGCGGCCAGGTAGCTGCCCGGACACGGTTGGCGGAGTTCGTGGCGAGCGGTTTGGGCCGATACGACCAGCGTAACCATCCAGACGAACATGCCGAGTCAGGTTTGTCGCCCTATCTGCACTTCGGGCATATTTCGGTTCATGAGGTCCTGGCTGAGGTCGTTGCCGCCGAACAATGGACTCCGGCTGAGGTGGCGCCGAAGGCGACCGGGTCGCGGGCGGGTTGGTGGGGCATGTCAGAACAAGGAGAGGGCTTCCTCGATCAGATCGTAACCTGGCGGGATATTGGCTACCGGGCTGCCTACTACTCCCCGTCCTACGACCAATACGAAGCCCTTCCGGGTTGGGCTCGACAGACCCTTGAGCAACACGCCTCCGACCCGCGTCCCTACCTCTACACGCCCGATGAGCTGGCTCGAGCTGAAACGCACGATGATGTGTGGAACGCCGCGCAAACCCAGCTCACGGAGACCGGCGTGATGCACAACTACCTGCGGATGCTGTGGGGCAAGAAGATCCTGGAGTGGTCTCCACATCCGAGGATCGCCCATGCCGTCATGATGGACCTCAACAACCGGTATGCGTTGGACGGCCGGGATCCCAATTCAGTGTCGGGCATCCACTGGGTGTTAGGAAGGTTCGACCGGGCTTGGGGTCCCGAGCGTGAGATATTCGGGAAGGTCCGATATATGACATCTGACTCGACTCGTCGCAAGCTGAAGCTGCAGTCGTATCTGGCCCACTATCAGCCAACCCTGCGGGGTTGAGCGTCTCGAATGGGACCCGCCGTCACCTAGTCTGCTGGATGTGATCAATGCCACTCTCGCCGACCTTTTTGACGAACTTGCTGAGCTAACCAAGCTCGAGGATCAGAATCCACAATCCTTCCGGGCCAGGGCGTACGAGTCGGCCTCTCGCTCGCTGCGCGAATTGCAGCCTCAGATCACGACCTTGTCCAAATCGGAGATGATCGGCCTCAAAGGTATCGGCAAATCCACTGCCGACAAGATCGGTGAATTCATTGATCGAGGCAGCATTGACAAGCTTGACCGACTTCGGGCGATGTTTCCCGCCGACTACCGCCAGATGGTGAAGATTCCTGGACTCGGCGCCAAAACCGCCGCCAAACTGCGCGATGAACTTGGGGTTGATTCCGTTGAGAAACTGACCGCAGCGATTGCCGGGGAAAAACTTCGTGATGTGGCCGGGCTCGGGGCGAAGACCGAAGAGAAGCTGGGTAAAGCGATCGGCCGATTGGGCATGTCGGGCAAGGATCGTCGCACTCCGATCGCCGAAGCGATGCCGGTTGCCGAGCGAGTCGCCAAAGAGCTGGCAGCGGTCGATGGTGTGGTCGAGGTGAAGATTTGCGGAAGCCTGAGGCGACTCCGCGACACCGTCGCCGATGTCGACATACTCGTTGCCTCCAGCACACCACAGCCGGTCGCCAACCGGGTCCGTGATCTGCCGGTGGTCGATGAGATCATCGCCGA
>CAJQPD010000262.1 GCA_905480085.1 uncultured Acidimicrobiia bacterium | reverse complement strand
TGCCGGCGGGGCGCTGTCCCATGACCGCCCTCATGACATCAGACCGCAACCGTCGCGAGGGTGAGACCGACAAAGGACACGAGACGTTGTCAATACCTTCTCGATACAACCGATCAGAACAACGCCCGTGGAGCGGTCCCGTTCCCACCCACACTCGATCACCTCTGTATCTCCGGGGCGGATGGTGAGACTCGGCGGAACGCCGTCGTCCCAGAACGGTTGCGGAGCCGAGTCGTCGAGGTGGTTCACTGCCATGCGCGGATCATAGAACCATTTCCTGCAGCGCAGGTGACGAGCCATAAGAACGTCACGACGTGCCCACCGCAGCGAACGAGCGCAGATCCCCAAATACCGAGCAGAAACGAACATTGCGTCGAGTGCGCGAGAACGGCACGTCGGCGTGCGCCCATCATCCGGCCCTCACCACGCAGGGTGACGGGTCGTCGTGAGCGTTCCGCTGCCAGCGAGTATTGCTCACCCGACTTACCAGTTACAGCGTCCAGAGTCCGCGGAGAGTCCGCGAGAGTCCGCAAAACGACCAGAAATGACACAAAACACTGAGAAGTGGGAGGAGAAGGACGGTCATCCGAAAACTCAATGGTGATCGGGGTTTTCGGGTGTTCTCGCGGTGTTACTTGTCGTGGTCAGGGGCAGAATTGAACTGCCGACCTACGGTTTTTCAGACCGCCGCTCTACCAACTGAGCTACCTGACCATCCTCGAGGCCATTGGCCTCGATTCAGACGAGGCCCGAAACCGGGCCTCGAATGGCGGGAACGACGGGATTTGAACCCGCGACCTCCGGCTTGACAGGCCGGCGTGAACTCCAGGCTTCACCACGCTCCCGTTTGGGTATCAGCCGGCGAACCGACCTCAACTCTGGAGCCGGAAGGTTAGCCCTTCCGGAAATGCCGTCAAGACGAACCCGACAGCGGCCACCAGTATACGACGCGCGAATCGCCGCGCGATCGGCGGGACTCAATCTACCGACCGATGACTACCTTCCCGAGTTGCTCGCCGGCATCCAAACGGGCCAAGGCGACAGGTAGATCTTCAAACGGCACGACCGAATCAACCATGACCCGAACCCGGCCAGACCCGACCAGTTCGGTGACCGCCAGGAACTCGGCGTGATTGAACATCGTGGACCCAATGATCTCGATCTGCTTGAAGAACAGATATGGCATGCTGATCTCGACTTTCGGGCCTGAGGTCGCACCGCACACGGCAATCCGTCCGCCCGGCTCCATCGACCGCATCGACTGGTTGAACGTGGCGGGCCCGACAGACTCCAAAACCACATCGGCGGCTCTCCCGGCCGTCTTCTTCAGCTCCTTGGAAAACTAACCAGACGAGTCGAACCCTCCGGCGGCTCCCAACGCGACGGCTTGGTCGATCTTCGCTTGATCACGCGACGTCACATACACGGTGGCCCCCATGGCGAGACCTAACTGCAAACCCATCGACGCCACCCCGCCACCGATCCCCACAATCAAAAGGACATCGCCTGCCGATAGTCGGGCCCGGCGTAGCATCCGATAGGCGGTTCCGGTCACCAGGCCGTACGCGGCCGCCTCTTCCCACGACAAGCCGGCTGGCTTGACAATGACGTTGCGCGCCGGGGCGACCACCTCGTCTGCCAACGTTCCTGGCAAGTGCTCGCCAAGGATGCCGTACGAACTGCAGTACGGCGACTCCCCTGACAGACATGCGTGACAGCTTCCGCAAGCCACTGACGGGTTCAATACCACCTCGTCACCGATGTCCACAGTGGTGACACCGGGCCCAATCGCCGAAATCACCCCGGCCCCATCCCCTCCAGCAATATGAGGAAAGTGATGCGGCGCCGGCATCCCTCGAGAGACCCACAAATCGAGATGGTTCAGGGCCGAAGCCCGCAACTGAACCCGGACCTCACCTGGTCCGGGTTCAGGGGTAACTATTGATTCGAGCCGGTACGAACCGGGCCCGTTTGTGTCATTGAGAAGCCATGCACGCATGGCATAAACCTAGCGAGCGGGCGCTCAGCCGTTGTTCTTCCTGTACATGCGAAGCGCAATCAAGGCAATCACCGCGCCAATGATGGAGCCAATGACGCCAGACGTCTCGAAGTTCGAGAACGTCCGTCCAGAAAACAGAACACCCAACGTACCACCGACAAACGAACCGACGATCCCAAGCAGGGCGGTTTGCCACCAGCTCATTTTGTCGTCACCGGGAACCATCGCCCGGGCAACAACACCGGCGATCAAACCCCAAACCACCATGGAAACCAGATTGCCCAACAATTCAATCCTCCTTCAAAGACGGCACTGCACGCTGAGCCTATTCGATCGTGGATCCCGGCGTCGGATCAGTTGAGGCGGGTAACCGCCGCCGCGTGGCTCCATCGACCCGAGACCTCGTTGTACATCCGTGCGGAACGTTCCCAGTCTTTGGCGCCAAGTGCGACAATTGACTCCCAGACTTCGGCGGCACTCTCGTCGAATACCAGCTGGGCATCGTCGAACAGTTCGGCCACCGACCCGTAATCGAGTTCAACCAGGGCCGATTCCGAGAATTTCTCGATCCAATCCGAGAAGTCTCGGACGTTGTCGACCACCCCATCATCCATCCCGACGTCTTCGAGTATGCCCAGCGCTTGGGACAATCGGTTTGTGGCGCTCCGCCGATCGGTCCGGTAGCGGATCGAAACAGTCTCCTCAAGCTGAACGATTTCACGATCCTCGGGAGTAAAGGCCACGAACCAGCGAAGTGGGACATGCCACGGTGAAGTGAGAATGTGCGATCTCTGTTCTGGCTCGCGGTCACGCAGTTGTTGGAGTTCGGCCGCCGCGGTCGCCGCGATGGTCTCGGGAACCAGAACTTCTCCGCCGACGAACGCATTGTGGAACGCCAGGACCCCTTCGAGCAGACGGAGTTTGGGTCGACGCGGGCAGAGGTATCGATGCCCATTCCACTCGGCTTCCAAAGCATCCTCACGAAGGGGCTCATCGACGAGTCCGTACTCACTCCAGTGGACGGCATCGGAAATCTCGTCGGCAACCGGAAGCCGATCAACTGCGACAGTAACCAGGTCCACGGGCTCATAGATTCGCAAGTAAGCGGATTTGACCACGGTCCGATGCTATCGGTTCCAGCCACCTTGTGCGCAATACCCGGGCAAGACGACGCCAAGGCCCCAATTCATTGCCTAGTCTGAACTCACGACGACAGGGGAAGGAGCCTCAACCATGGGCGATATTTCCGGGCGGTTAAACCACAACTACCCACCACGTCGCAGCAAGGTCGAACGATGACCTTGGAAGCTGCGCTGCGCTACCCGACGATGACCGAGCATCACCGGGACCTCGGGATGGATGACGACAAGATCCTGGCGATCTACCGCGACATCGTGATGACTCGACGGATTGACGAGCGAATGTTCGCACTCAATCGTCAGGGACGAGTCCCCTTTGTCGTGTCATCGGCCGGCCACGAAGCCATTCAAGTGGCGTCGGCCCATGCGCTCGACAAAGAGATCGACTGGCTGCTTCCGTATTACCGCGACATGGGCGTGGCGATCGCCTGGGGTTTCACACCTCTCGACATGTTCCTCGCCGTTTTTTCGAAACAAGCCGACGTCACGTCTGCCGGGCGTCAACTTCCAAACCACTGGTCAGATGTCAGTAAGCGGGTCTTCACACAATCCTCCACCATCGCCACTCAGTACCCGCACGCAGCCGGGATTGCCCATGCGCTGAAGCTCGACGAGCGACCTGGAATCGTCGTGGTGTATGGAGGGGAAGGATCGACGTCGGAAGGCGACTGGGCCGAAGCGATGAACTATGCCGGAGTCCAGACCCTCCCCATGGTCGTCATCATTGAAAACAACAAGTACGCCATCTCAGTGCCGTCCACCGAGGAGGTGGGTGGAAGCATCGCAGGCCGGGCAGCCGGGTATGGAATCACCGGTGTTCATATCAACGGGAACGATCCACTTGAGGTATATCGAGCGGTTAAAGAAGCCGCACGTCTTGCGCGCTCGGGCGGGGGAACCACCCTCATCGAAGCCCATACCTACCGATATTCCGCTCATACGTCCGATGACGACGATCGACTCTATCGCAGTCGTCAAGAAG
>CAJQPD010000261.1 GCA_905480085.1 uncultured Acidimicrobiia bacterium | reverse complement strand
GACTCGTAGTGCAGCCCGAGGTCGTAGAGCACGATCCGCCCACCATCCTGCCCATAATCACTGGTGGCGCCTGCCGGAACCGCCAGGGGCTTGGGAGCCCCGGCGCCCGCCGCCTGGAGCCCGTAGTCAACGACCTGATAGTCAAGGTCGACCGTGATCATGGGAAGCTTCGTCTCAAACCAGGTCCGAGACCGGGCCCCAGCGCCGTCAACCGTCGATGCCGAACACCAACCGCGCACGGTCACCGATCCCGATACCCGATATTCAAGATAAGGGCGACCCGAGGTGCTGATCGTGGTCGTGATCGGAGCGCCACCCCACAACTGAAGAGTGTTCTCAATGTTCGTCCCGGTGTCACAATCCGATCCGTAGTTGGCGCGATAGTCGATCGCCGTATTCGTACCATTCGGATTCACCACGACATATTTCCTGCCGACCGGATCCCATTGCTTGATGATCATCGTTGACATGATCGAGTTCGGTAACGCTACGACCCCTTGCCCGGCCAGGACATTGACCCGAATGTCGGGCATCGTGATCACGACCCATCCATTGAAATCGCCGGTCCCACCGATGTCCGGGTAGGCCGTATCGTCGAGAAAGTGCAGGTCCCCGCCGTCGTAGTTGTCGAGCGAAGCCGTGATCTGCTGATACCCCTCTATGGGTGTGTCGTCGCGATCGACCGTGCCACCAAACACGATGGCCGAGGTCGCCGAGGTCGGGTTGTCCCGGCGGAACATGTCAAACTTGTACGAGGCGGCACCAAGCGGAGAGAACCCTCCGTATAGGTTGGTACGTACCCATGGCTCGGTGTACTCGGTGAATCCGACGGCGATCTTGGCTGGAAATTTCGTTGTCGCCGCCAGTTGGGCGAACGGGAACTTGTCGTCCGGTGGCGGTGCGGCCGGGACCGGATCGACTTCCGTGAACAAGTAACCATTCACCGCATAGTCGGTGGTCTCCGTGATCTCGATGTCCTGGCCCACCGCTCCAACATGGTTCAGTCTGGCGAGCGGCTGATTGAAGAGGACGCCAGTCGCACCAAACTGGAGGGGAGGCAGCGTGCTGGCGTCATCGTCGGAAATGAACTCCGTCTTGGCTGCCGGCAACGTAAAGATCGTATCGTCGGGGGTTCCAAAGAGTCCGTCGGCGCCCTCCCATTGCAGCCGGGAAGAGTCGGTACCGGTAATACGGATGGATGAACCCGACACGAAGTCAGAGGTTGCGCTAACCGTGGCGATAGGGAAATTCACCGAGGCATCAAACTGCTGACGCTCGTTGATCGTCGACCAGAAAAATTCATCTCCAACGTAGTCGATCGGAGGCCGGGTGCCGGTGGTGGTCCACAGGTCCCAATCGGTGCCGTGGGCATACGCTCCCGGATAGGCCCCGGAACCTGATGGTCCCAGCCGCAACGCACCGCCCGCCATGTTGACCGTACCCGAAACGAACGGCTGGGATGGCTCCTGATACTCGGCAACGATGGTTTCGAGACGGACTTCCTTGCGAAACCCACCCGGTGGAACCCACTGAACGATGGCGGTCAGGCGGCGGGCGACCTCATCACCCGTAACCGGATTCTCAATAGAGGTTACGAACAGATACCGGTCGAACAGGGACTTATCGCGCTGGACTTGTTCATAAAAGTTGAGGAACGGGCGGAAGGTGTCGGCGTTTGAAAAGACGACTTTCTCCCCGCCAAACAGATACTCATCGGCAAGGGCGTCATAAACAAGATCGCCGGCAGTGAACGGATTGCCGATGTAGCAGCCGACCTGCTCGGTCGCACAGCTATTGCCCCGTGTCGATGTCGCCAAACCCATATGCTGCCACTCGAGTGCCTGGCCGCGTTCGATGAGCTCAGACGCAAACGCCGAAGCGACGGCCTGCCTGCGGGTTTCAACGATAACCCTGGTACCGGAATCGAACGTTCGTAGGAGCACCACCATGAGACCAAAGATGATCACAAGCGAAACCATGGCTTCGACGAGGGTGAAGCCTCGTTCGTCATTCGGAACGCGGTGCAGTAAACGCATACGTACCAGGTATCGGTCGGTTGGCCCGTCAACCTTGACCTTTTTCGGGTCCAAGGTCGGACCTAACCGACCCCTCCCGTCATGACTAGTCAGTTCACTCCGTACCGTCTCCGCGGGGAACGATCCGGAAGGCGTCGTACACCCCGTCAACCGACCACAACATGGTCTGAATCCTGGCAACATGACTGGGATCGGACAATTCCACCTCATAGCGGAGCACCGCCACACGGTCACGGCCGGTCGCCGACGAGGAGGCGACAATGTTGCCTCCGACGTCGGTAAACACTCCCGTTACGTCCCGCAGGAGACCCGCCCGATCGAAGGCCTCAACCTGAATCCACACGGCAAATCGGCCAACCCGATCCGGTGACCACGAGACATCGATCATCCGGTCTCGCTGATCGGCCAGCACGGCCAGGTTTGTGCAGTCAGACCGATGGACGGACACGCCCCGGCCGACGGTGACAAACCCAACGATCTCGTCACCGGGAACTGGCACACAGCATTGGGCGACCCGGACGAGAACATCATCCAACCCTTCCACGATGATGCCGGTTCCGGTTGAGCGGACGGTTCGTTGCCGGGGTGGAGCGATGAGGTCGTCCTCTTCGGCTTCAATCTCGGGACGAACCTCTCTGGTGACGCGATGGGCAATATTGGTTGCGCTGGCGCCCCCCTCCCCGACTGCTGCAAAGAGCGCCTCGATCGACGAGTGTCCTAATTCGGCCGCAACCAGTTCCAGGACCTGATCGCGGCGGGCGGCGGTCAGCCCGAGTCCTTCCTTGCGAAGCGCATCAAACACATCTTCTTTGCCTTCGGCGACCGCCGACTCGCGGCGCTCCTTTGAGAACCACTGACGAATCTTGGCCTTGGCTCGCGAACTCCTCACGAACTTCAGCCAGTCCTGGCTCGGCCCGGCATCAGGAGCTTTCGACGTCAGTATCTCAACAAGATCACCCGAATTGAGCTGAGTTTCCAAGGCCACCAGCCGACCGTTGACCTTGGCGCCCGTGCAGCGGTGTCCGACTTCTGTGTGCACCACATACGCGAAGTCCACCGGGGTCGCGCCTCGTGGGAGCGAAAAGACCCTGCCCTTTGGAGAAAGGACGAACACCTCGTCCTGATACAAGTCGAGTTTCAGATGCGTAAGGAACTCTTCTGGTTCGGCGAATTCGTCCTGAAGTCGCCGGATATCTACCATCCACGGAAGTGAATCGGTTTCGACCCGTTCTTTGTACCGCCAGTGGGCGGCGATCCCGAATTCGGCCCGCTCATGCATCTCATGGGTCCGAATCTGAACTTCGAGCGGTTTACCGTCTGGTCCGATTACCGTCGTATGAATCGACTGGTACAGGTTGAATTTCGGCATGGCGATGTAGTCCTTGAACCGACCCTGAACCGGCGGCCAAAGGGTGTGGATGAGTCCGAGGGCGCCGTAACAGGCCTGCACGTCGGCCACGATGATGCGGATCCCGATGAGGTCGTGGATATCTTCGAATTGCTGACCCGAGTCGACCATCTTCTTGTAGATCGAATAATGGTGCTTGGGCCTACCCGAAACCACCGCCGGAATCCCGGCCGCGCCGAGAGTTCCTTCTACTTCCCCGATCGCCTTGTCGATGATGGCCTCACGTTGCGGCGAACGGAAGGCGATCAGCTCGGAGATTTCGTCGTACCTCTTCGGGTACAGGATCGCGAAACAACGATTCTCCATCTCATGCTTGATCTCCTGCACGCCGAGCCGATGGGCCAGCGGGGCATAGACCTCCAGCGTTTCCCGCCCGATTCTTTCTTGTTTGGCGGGCGGCAGCGGCGCAATCGTCCTGAGGTTGTGAAGCCGGTCGGCCAGCTTTATCAGCAGGACCCGCACATCCTGGGCCATGGCGACCACCATTTTGCGGATGGTGGCTGCCTGGGCTTCCTCTCGTGTGCCGAAACGGATCCGGTCGAGCTTGGTAACCCCGTCGAT
>CAJQPD010000260.1 GCA_905480085.1 uncultured Acidimicrobiia bacterium | reverse complement strand
TGGCAGGTATCGAATCGTTGGTAGCCGGTCATGATGACCGCCTGGTTGTGATCGTCAGCCATGTTCCGGACATGAAAGACCGTATCGAAGACCTCATAGTTCTTGATAAGGACCCTGCCACCGGTGCCACGATCGTGGTTGGCGGATAATCAGAAGATGCCATGTCCTTCGGACTTGGCCGTTCTACCCATCAGGGCGATCATCGAGTCTTTCGGATCGGCACCCTCGTACAGCACCCGGCCTACTTCGACAGCTATCGGCATCTCGACGTTCTCGCGGTCGGCCAGAGCCAGAACGCCCGACGTTGATTTCACCCCTTCGGCAACCATATTCATCTCGTCGATGATGTCCTGAAGGGCTTTGCCTTCGCCAAGGCCGTGCCCGACGGTGTAGTTGCGGCTCTGGGATGAGTAGCAGGTCGCCACGAGGTCACCGATTCCTGCCAGCCCCCCGAACGTCAGTGGATTTCCTCCGACGGCAATGCCGAGACGAACCAGCTCGGCGAGGGCTCGAGTGATGAGTGCTGCGCGCGTGTTGTCACCAAAGCCAAGGCCCGAGACCATGCCCGATGCGATCGCCATGACGTTCTTGCAGGCGCCGGCTATTTCACAACCAACCACGTCAGGGTTTGTGTATACGCGAAAGGTTGGGGTCATGAACCGGGTTTGGATTTCTTCGGCTAGGGCTTCGTCTGGCAGCGCGATGACCGTGGCGGCCGGCTGGCCCGCCATGATTTCCTTCGCCAGGTTGGGACCTGAAAGGACGCCGATGTGGCTCCGTGGGTGGTTGGGCAACACATCGGCGATGATCTCGGTCATTCGCATGAGGGTGCCGGCTTCAATACCCTTGGTGAGTGACAAGATGGGGATCGAGTCGGGAATCGACGCGGCGGTCTGCTCCAGGATGTCACGGAATCCGTGCGAGGGAATCCCGATAATGAGAATCTCGCAGTTGGCCGCAACATGCCTGATGTCCGAACTCGCCACCAGGGATTCGGGCAGGGAGAACTCGCTCATGTAGTCCGGATTGAAGTGGATGCGATTGATGGTTTCAGCAACCTCGGGGCGCCGAGCCCACAACAGCGTGTCGTTTTTGGCGGCGGCCAGGGCGGCCACGGCTGTGCCCCAGGATCCAGCGCCAAGTACTCCAACGGTCATGAGCTCAGGCTACTGCCGATCGGACCGGGAGGCGGGAACCGACGCGGGTTACCCGGATCGCGGCCCTGACGATCCCGCCTGGGTGAGGCGGCAGGCGAGTTTTTCCTAGGCGATTGTCGCCGTCTCGGGTAGCATGTCGGCACTATGGGGGCTTCAGATGAAATGTTGGGCGCGGACCCGTTCTCGGGCGCCGATCCTTTTGAAGGTGTCCCCCATCTGTCCCCGATGGCAACTCCCGCTGAGCGCAAGGCTCTCATAACCGAGTTGCGTGGCCTCATAGAAACGGGCGAATACAAGGTTGACCCGGAAGTCGTCGCGTTCGCCGTGATGCGCGAAGGCCGCTGGGAAACTCTCTAATCCGCCAGGGTTTTCCTTAATTTCCCGCGATCGTCTGCCGATGGTACTGAGTGCACAAGAAAGACTCGACCACGTGGTGGACCCGGCGACTGAGCGAACTGGCTGAGCGGATCGCCGCCGACGACTACTGGATACCGGCTGAAGACATCGCTCATGCGATTCTGTTCGGGCGCCCAAAATGGGGCGACAACCCGATCCCGGTTGGGTCGATCCGAGACGAGGAACTGTCCAATGCCGGACGGCAACCGTCCCGATAGGACGTCAACGTTCACACCAAGACAAAGCCGGAATTAAAAAACGAGGCTCCGGTTGGGGGTTCCGGAGCCTCTACTCCCGAAGGAGCCAAGCGAGAGTCGTAGCGAGTACGGCGCCAGGGTAAGACCGTGCTCAACTGCTCGCCCTTTTTGGGGGTTGCACCGGATTGCTCCGGTACCTGATCATCGTATCGGCATGGATCGCGCGGTGTCAAGCTGTTCTATTTGGTGCGCGCACAGCGTGGTCGACTGACACCACAACTGCCGCACCGACCAGAGCCAACCCGACTGCCAAAAAGGCTCGTTGATTGAGGATTGGGCTCGTCAGGGAATCGGTAAGACAATGTCCATCCGCACCGATGGTCTGGCAGATTCGCCAGGGCCAAATCTTCCAGAGCGAACCAGCCATGAACCCGGCCAGGATGGCCAGGGTCAGGTCCTGCCAGGTATTCAGTAGGCGTCGCAACAGCCTGGCGAACAGACCAAGTCCGATCACGATTCCAGCTACGAAGATCAACAATGTACCGAGGTCCCTGGTCCGCACCGCGTCGAGAACGTTGTCGTATTGGCCAAGGATGACCAGGATGAATGAGCCGGAAATGCCAGGGAGCACCATGGCGCAAATGGCGATGGCCCCGGCTGCGAACGTCGCCAAGGCTGCCTTGGATCCGGTCGTTGGGGTTAACTGAACCACGACGAGTCCGATGATGGCGCCCCCGATGAAGGAGACGGCAGTGGGCGGCCTCCATGTGACCCTTCGCCCGATCACATATACGCTGGCGACCACCAGACCGAAGAAAAAACCGAATAGAACAATG
>CAJQPD010000259.1 GCA_905480085.1 uncultured Acidimicrobiia bacterium | reverse complement strand
TGTGACGACTGCGTGGTCACCGCGTTGTTGCACATCACTGAACATCCTGTCCGATTGGTCGAGGCGGAGTCCGACGCATTGGGAAACCTTGCGGAGGTGGGCCTGGTGGCGCCATTGCGGTTAGTCCCAGCAGTCGAACGGGGGATAGAGGTGGAACGTTCGGCCTGAGCGGGCTAGGTCCAAGGGTCTCGGGAATCCGGGTTCTGACCAGTAACAGAACCAGCTTCTTGAGATTGCGCACTGGCGTTACTGCTGGCAAAACAGATGGTCCGAAGGTAGGGAAGTACCTTCGGACCATCTGTATCCACCCTGGGTTGCTGATCGCACCGCATTCCCGGCCGTGTGGCATGGTCACCGGCATGCCAGACTGGGTTTGTGGACCAGCACCGCCTCAATCAACTGGCCGTCGAAGGCGGCTTGAATGCCATCGGAGTGTGCCTGGCCGACCCGTTTACCGAGGTGGCCAAGACGTTGGCCGATCGGCAGTCGGAGGGACTCAACGGAAAGCTCGGGTTCACCTACGCCCAACCGGAAGTGTCGACCGATATCCGTCGTACCTATCCGTGGGCAGAGCGTCTGGTCGTCGGCATCCGCTCCTACGTTCCCGAATCCGGCACCCCCGAACACGCTCCGGCGTCGGCGGTGGTCGCTCGATTTGCCGTCGACGATGCGTATCAACCGCTCGCTGTCGGCCTAAAACTCGTCGCGAACGCGTTGCGAGCAGAGGGCTGGCGAGCCGAGGTGATTGCCGATGACAATCGACTGGTTGACCGGGCCGCCGCCGTCCGGGCGGGAGTCGGTTGGTGGGGGAAGAACACGATGGTGCTCGCCCCCAAGGTCGGTCCCTGGGTGTTGATCGGCTCCGTGGTCACCGATGCGCTTCTTGAAATCACGCCGCCCATGAAACGCGACTGCGGCACATGTGATGCCTGTATTCCGGCGTGTCCGACCGGTGCCCTGGTAGCGCCGGGAGTCCTTGATGCCCGACGCTGTTTGGCGGCCTGGGCTCAGGCGCCCGGGGTCATCCCGGCCGAGTACCGAGAAGCGATGGGGGACCGACTGTACGGGTGCGATGACTGCCTCGATGCCTGCCCGCCAGGAATTCGCCTGCTGGACACAGCAACGCAAGCCCGGGGCATGGTCGACATCCGCTGGCTGCTCCGTGCCACGGATCAAGAGCTGCTCGATCGGTTCGACCGCTGGTATATCCCCAAACGAGACCCGAAATACGTTCGCCGCAACGCCCTTATTGTCGCCGGGAACAGCCGGGACGCGGCACTGGGTGAACAGATCGTTCCCTATCTCAAGCACCAGTCCTCCATCGTCCGTCAACACGCCGCCTGGGCATTGGGTCGCATCGGAGGATCGGATTCGGTGGCGGCTCTTGAACGGGCGCGCCAAGAGGAGACGCTGCACGAAGTCAGGCAAGAACTGGACCGAGCCCTTCAGGACGCCCGATGAGACGCGCCGTTGCCCGGGCCCTTACCGTGACACTTATTGCCACCGGGATCGGCGTTGGGACACACCATCCTGCCCAAGCTTGCTACTGCTCCCAACCAACCTTGTCGGAAGCTTTCACTTCCCCCGATACGGTGGCTGTCGTTGTCGGCCGGATCGTCGGGGAGATGTCGGGAGACGGGTCGTTCCCGGCCACCGGAACTCTGACAATCGAATTGTTAGACGTGTATCGCTCGCACGATCTCGAGTCGCCAGTCCGAGTCCGCACGGCGGTTGGCAGCTCGGCTTGCGGGTTCGATTCGTTGCCAACCGGGCTGTCGGGTTTTGTGCTGGTCCCGTTGGAGTCCGGGGAACTCTGGACCGGCTCTTGTGAAGGGTCCTGGACCGCCGAAGAAGTTCGATCAACTGCTCTGGCACTGGGGATCGAGCGATCAGGTCCAATCAGTGGGGACGGAAAGATCCTCTCCTCAACGGCCGGCACGCCGGCGAGCAGTTCGGTTGCCGACAACGTTGAGCGTTTCCAGACCCGCTGGTGGATCGTTCCTTTCCTTCTCATTGCCTTTGGTGTCCTGCTTCGTCGCCGACAACGAGGAGGGGTTTCCAACACGTCCGGTGATCCCGCAGACGATTGACCCGATGGTTACGCGTCGCTGAGCCGCCTGCTGGCCGACGCGCCGGAGCGAGAGCGGGTCCTGCCGTGGTCCCCTTGGTGGTGTGGCTCCCGCTAGCTGCTGGCGAACAGGGATTGGAGAGGGGCGACCGCCAGGATATCTTTTGCCTTGGCAGCGAGATCGGGATCGCCAGTCAACGAGCGCCCTGTGGGCTCGCTCGCTTGACGTTTCCACCTGGCTCCATTCTGGATGTGGGATCCCTGGAGCCGTCAGGTCACAACCTCCCCGAGTTGCTTGATAGTTGGCCGCGGTCGCGCCACTCAAGGTAACCTCTCGACTATGGCCGAACTGAACCGATACTCCCGCCGCATCACCCAACCACCATCCCAGGGCGCCTCACAGGCGATGCTCTATGCCACCGGGCTCACCCGTGAGGACATGGACAAAGCCCAGGTGGGAATTGCGTCCATGTGGTACGAAGGCAACTCGTGCAATATGCACCTCAATGATCTTGCCGCCAAGGTCAAAGAAGGCGTCGTAGCGGCAGATCTCGTCGGGATGCGGTTCAACACCATTGGCGTCTCAGATGGCATTTCGATGGGGACCGACGGTATGTCGTACTCGCTCCAATCACGTGATCTGATCGCCGACTCGATCGAGACCGTCATGGGGGCGCAGTGGTACGACGGCCTGATCGCCTTGCCGGGATGCGACAAGAACATGCCTGGCACGATCATGGCGATGGGTCGGCTCAATCGGCCAGGGATCATGGTCTATGGAGGGACCATTCGGGCCGGCATCGGAACGCACGGGGAACCACTCGACATCATCTCTGCCTTTCAATCCTACGGTGAGCTTCTCGCTGATCGAATCGACGACGCCGCCCGCCTCGACATTGTCCGCCTGGCCTGCCCGGGCGCCGGCGCCTGTGGTGGCATGTATACCGCCAACACGATGGCTTCGGCGATTGAAGCGCTCGGAATGAGTCTGCCGTATTCGTCCTCGCGGCCGGCTACCGATCCTGACAAGCTCCAGGAGTGCTTCGACGCCGGTGCCGCCATGCGCAACCTCCTCGAACTCGACCTCAAGCCGGCTGACATCATGACCAGGGAGGCTTTCGAGAACGCCATGACGATCACCATGGTGCTAGGTGGCTCGACAAATGCCGTCCTCCATCTCATCGCAATGGGACGGTCCGTGGGGATAACGCTGACCCTCGATGACTTTCAGGAAGTCAGCGATCGGACGCCGTTCCTCGCCGACATGAAGCCATCAGGAAGATACGTGATGGAAGATCTGCATGCGGTTGGCGGGACGCCGGCAGTACTTAAATTGCTGGCCGAGCAAGGCGTATTGAACGGTGACTGCATGACCGTTACCGGCCGGACGATGTCGGAAAACCTCGCAGAATTGCCGGGCTTCGCTCCGGGGCAAACCGTGGTCCAACCATGGGCGTCTCCGATCAAGGAAACCGGTCATCTCCAGATGCTGAAGGGGAGCCTGGCCCCGGAAGGTTCTGTCGCCAAAATCACTGGCAAAGAGGGTCTGTTTTTCGACGGTCCCGCCAAGCCGTATGACTCCGAAGAAGAGATGCTTGCTGCCCTTGAGCGTTCCGAAATTGCTCCCGGTGACGTGGTCATCATCCGGTTTGAGGGTCCGAAAGGCGGGCCAGGCATGCCAGAGATGCTTCAACCGACCTCGACACTTATGGGGGCAGGCCTCGGAGATTCAGTCGCGCTGCTCACCGACGGCCGCTTCTCTGGTGGGTCGCACGGATTCATCATCGGTCACATCACCCCGGAAGCCCAGGTCGGGGGCCCAATCGCCCTCGTCGAACGTGGAGATCGAATCGTGATTGATGCCGTGGCCAGGTCGATCGACCTCCTCGTCGAGCCGGACGTGCTGGCAGCAAGGCGGGCAGCCTGGACGGCTCCAGCCCTCAAAGCCGAGCGGGGAACCCTGGCCCGGTACATCCGAACGGTCAAATCGGCTTCCGAGGGGTGTGTCACCGACGAGTGACCGAAACGAAGAACACCGTCGAGACGTCCGTTCTGCGGTACGCTATCGACCGGAATGAGCCTGAAATGTTCGACATGCGGAGCGACCAACGCTGATAGTGCCATCTGGTGCAACCAGTGTTACGCGCCGTTTTCGAAACCAGAGGCCTCCGAGCCATTTACGGCGTCAGTTGCCACGGCTCTTGTCGAGCAACCGTCCGGGAACCTGTCGTCGGGAGGCGAGAGTGCCGGGGAAACGCCTGTGGTGGCCGGGTCAAAGCCTGATCCAACCGGCGCAGGCTGGACATGCACGTCGTGTGACAGCCCGAACCCGCTCGATACCAACTCGTGCACCGTCTGCGGTGCCTCCATTTATGATGCCTTCGGTGCCGAGCGACATTCCAGTCCTGATGTCGAGCCGCGGACCGCTCTCCTCTGGGCCTTGTTCATACCCGGGATGGGCCACGTCAAGACCGGTGACGGACTCCTTGGCCTCACGCTAGGGGCACTGATCGTATTTTCGGCCGTGGCGTCCGTTTCCTTTGCGAGTACCTCTCAAAGTGGGGCGGCCCTGTTCTTCGGGGTGGTTTATTTCGGTCTGTGGGCCATTTCCATCGTCGACGCGGTGTCTCTGGCGAATGGGAACACACCACTGCTTTACGGAAGGCGTATCACGATCCTGGCAGGCGTTCTCGTATCTGTCATCATCATCCTGGTGATCAGTCAACTGGGCGGCAGTTGATGATCCCGATCTACTGGATAGCCTTCGGATTGGGCTTGTCATCGCTCATCTTGTGGATACTCGTCCGCGGCCTGGCTGACGCCGACGTGCTGGTTCGTTTTGACCCCGAACGGCGGATTCCGCGTTTCAAGCTTGTCGTGGCTGGTGTGCTCGGATTCGGTATGGCCGGTCTCTCCAGCTCGTACGCCGGCTGGTCAACGTCGATGTCGGTGGTCGCAGCCGCGGCTGGAGCGGTTGTCTCGGCCTGGTACGCACTTCGTGTCGATGATGAGCCGCTTTCCGACTCGCCGGGCTCCTCCGGTGACTCGTCGGC
>CAJQPD010000258.1 GCA_905480085.1 uncultured Acidimicrobiia bacterium | reverse complement strand
CACCGCCGAGCTGCTGGGAGAGCTGTCAACCGGCCGATCAGCCCTTAGCTCGCACGGTGATGTCATAACTGGCGTCATGGAGTATCTGGCCAGACGTGGCTTGCGGCTCAGCGAGCCATTCGACACGAAAAAAGGCTCGGTTTGGAAGCTGTCCGTCGTCGACGGGGAGATCACCAAAGCCAGATACCTGCCTCCCCCGGAAATCTAGATCGACAGTCGCAAACCCGCGGCGGCTAGCGGAAGGCCTGTTCGCTGAGCGACGCTTGCTCGCGGTCGTGTTGCTGATGGCTCCCGCTGGCCGGACTGGCTGATTCCGGGCGGCTGATCAATCCGACCTCACCACCGATCAACGCCGCCAACCGGGGGCGGATGAATGTCCAGGCACCCATGTTGACGGGCTCCTCCTGGAGCCAGACAACCTCGACTCCGCGACGATATCGGCCAAGCTCGGCCATCAGCTCTGTTTCAGGGAACGGGTAGAGCTGTTCAACCCGAACCAACGCCACTTCTGATGAGCGGTTCTCCAAGAGGTCGTAGTACACCTTGCCCGAGCACAACACCACACGGTTGACGTCGGCAACGACGACGTCGGAGTCACCGATGACCGGCTCGAAAACCCCCGAAACAATGTGTTCGACGCTCCCGAATGCTTCCTTGGTTCGAAGAAGAACCTTGGGCGTGAGAACGACCATCGGTTTCCGTATCGGATCGAGCGACTGGCGCCGTAGCGCATGGAAATAGGACGTGGAAGTGGACGGCACGATAACCCGCAAGTTGTCCCCGGCACACGACTGAAGAAAGCGTTCCAACCGGGCGGACGAGTGTTCGGGTCCTTGCCCCTCAAAACCGTGCGGGAGCAACATGACCAGCCTCGATCGCTGGCCCCACTTGTCTTCGCCCGCCGAGATGAATTGATCGATGATCACCTGGGCACCGTTCACAAAGTCGCCGAACTGGGCTTCCCAGGCGGTAAAAGCTTGCGGAGCTCCAATCGAGTAGCCGTACTCGAACCCGAGAGCACCGAACTCGGACAGCAGCGAGTCGACCAGCCGTAGTCTGGCATGCCCCTCCGCCAGGTCCTGGAGGGCGATCCATTCCTTGCCCGTTTCGTAGTCCACCAGGCTGGCATGACGGTGCGAGAAGGTCCCTCGTTTTGAATCTTCCCCGGCCAATCGGACCCAGATTCCATCCAGGGCCATGGATCCAAACGCGAACGCTTCGGCCATGCCCCAATCGACAAGTCCCTCATCGAACATCCGGCGCCGATTCTCGACAAGTCGGACCAGTTTGGGGTGCAGGTTGAATCCGTCCGGAGGTGTGGAAACGGCCGTCACAATTAGCTCAAGAGTGTCCCGGTCGACCGACGAACTCAGAGCTCCCGATGGTTGTGACTCGACTGCCGGGTCAGACGGCACCGCTTCAAGGTCACGGGTCTCATTGAACGCCATGTCGAGCAATCCTCGAAACTCTTCAAGAAAGGCTTCGCCTTCTTCGATGGAAATCTCCTTGGTGTTGACGAGTTTTTCCATATAGAGCTTGCGGACCGATCTGCGCGCATCGATGATCCGATACATGATTGGCTGGGTATATGACGGCTCGTCGCCCTCATTGTGACCCCGACGCCGATAACAGATCATGTCAATCACGACGTCCTTGTCGAACGTCTGGCGAAACGCGAAAGCCAACTCGGCGGCTTTGGCAACGGCTTCCGGATCGTCCCCGTTGACATGGATGATGGGAGCCTGGACCGTTTTGGCGACATCGGTGGCGTAGAAACTCGATCGGGCATCCAGGCTCGAAGTGGTGAATCCAACCTGGTTGTTCACAACGATATGAACGGTTCCACCGGTTCGATAGCCGTGCAGTTGGGACATATTCAATGTCTCCACCACTACGCCCTGCCCGGCAAAGGCGGCATCGCCGTGGATAAGGACCGGCAGCACCTTTTGATGGCCGGCCGGACCGTGCTGCTCTTGTTTGGCACGGACAAATCCTTCCAGCACCGGATCAACAGCCTCCAGGTGGCTGGGATTGGCCACGACCGAGACGACCAGTTTCCGACCATCGTCCAACTCGTGAGTCCCGCTTGAACCGAGGTGATATTTGACGTCGCCCGAACCCTGGGTCTTGGCCACATCGGCGTCATCGAACTCGCGGAAGATACGGGCATATTCCTTGCCGATCGTGTTCGCCAACACGTTGAGCCGACCACGATGGGCCATCCCCATCACGACCTCTTCCATCCCGGCCTCACCGGCTGCGTTCAGCACCGTGTCGAGCAGAGGGATGAGACTTTCTGCACCTTCAAGGCCAAACCGCTTGTGGCCCACATACTTGGTGTGGAGGAATCGTTCGAAGGCTTCCGCCTGATTGAGCTTACGGAGCAGCCGGATCTTCGCCTGCTGGGAAACGGGTGGCTGGGTGCCCTCAATCCGCTTCTGGATCCAATCCTTCTGGACGGGTTCCTGGATATGCATGTACTCGATGCCAGTTGTCCGACAGTACGCATCGCGCAACGAACCGAGAATGTCACCCAGCTTCATGACGGGTTGGCCAAGGAGACCACCCGTGGCGAACTCCCGATCAAGATCCCAAATCGTGAGGCCATACGTCAACGGATCAAGCTCGGGGTGAAGCACGGGAGCACTTTGTCTGAGCGGATCAAGGTCAGCGATGAGATGTCCGCGGACCCGGTAGATGTTGATGAGCTGAAATACCCTGGCCTGTTTCTCGGCCCAGGCGGTGGTCCCAATCTGCGGGTTGTCGTCGACCGCCCAACGCGCCGGCGTATAAGGGATGCCCATCGCCTGAAAAATGTCGTCGTAAAATCGATCTGCGCCAAGCAGCAGCTCATGGACCCGGGCCAGAAACCGGCCAGATTGGGCGCCCTGAATGACCCGGTGGTCATACGTCGAAGTCAGAGTGATGATCCGACCGATGCCCATCCGGGCCAGAAAGGCCGGATTGGCCGCAGCAAACTCGGGGGGAAAATTGATCGCTCCAACACCAACGATCAGTCCGTGATCATCCATCAATCGCGGTACGGACTGAACCGTCCCGATGGTGCCAGGGTTGGTCAGGCTGACCGTGGTACCTGCGAAGTCCTCAGGAGTGATCTTGTTCGAACGAACCCGGTGGACCATCTCTTCGTACGCCAGCCAGAACTCCTGAAAGTTCATCTGGTCGGCTGACCGGATGTTCGGCACCATGAGACTGCGGGAGCCGTCTTTGCGCTCGACGTCGATTGCCAGGCCGAGATTCACTGCCGCGTGGCGCACCAGATAGGGCTGGCCGCCCACCACCTGGTAGGCGACGTTCATGTCAGGCTGCTCGACAATCGCTCGTACCACTGCCCAACCGATCAGGTGGGTGAACGAAACCTTGCCACCCAGGGTTATTCGAGCCAGCTGATTGTTGATGATCCGCCGATTGACCTCCAGCAGTTTGGCGGGGATCGTCCGAACCGACGTGGCGGTTGGCACCGACAGCGAGTCATCCATCCGCTCGGCGATCCGGGCTGAGACCCCGCGCAATGGCGACGCCCCGGGTGGTAGTTCCTGATCGTCTCGATCGGCGGCGGGCGCCGGAGCCGTCGGCGTCGGTGCCGGGAATTTGCCCTGGACGGCGACCTGGGCGTTCAAGCCGGGCGCGTAATCGGAGAAGAACTCCTGCCAGGCTTCGGAAACACTGGCCGGGGCGTCGAGGAACTTACGGTACATCTCGTCGACGAGCCAAATATTTGGCCCGAATCCACCTTCGATGAGATCGCCAGCTGTCATGGGAGGTCCTATGGGAAAGATTGGTCTACCCGACCATCGTACTCGGCTCGGAAAACGAGCCGACAGGCGATCCACAAGAAACGGACGAATGCATCGCGATACACTCGCAACCATGGCACCCAACTGGCGGTCTCAGTTCCCCATTCTCGAAACGACGACCTATCTCGCGAGCCATAACCAGGGGGCCATGAGTTTCGCTTCGTCGGATCTGCTTGCCCAATTCGCCGAAGACTGGGCAACCCTCGGATCGTCAGCCTGGGATCAAGCCTGGTCGAACCTGCCGTTCGAAGTCGGCAATACGATCGGCACCCTGGTGGGCGCTTCGCCCCAAACGACGGTTGCCACAACCGGCATGATGGCCGCGTTCGTGGCCATCGACTCGTGTTTTCGCTTCCAGCCCGCTCAATCCCGATTTGTGACCACTCAGCTGGAACACAGTCCGGGTCGCCGGTACTGGCAACGCCAGGCCGGACTCACCGAGGCAATCGTCCGCAGTTGGGATGGTCGCACCATCGCCACTGAAACCCTCCTGGCGGAAATCGATGAGCGCACCGCCATTGTGATGCTGAGCGATGGGCCACCATCTGGCTCGTCAATCGACCTGAAGCGGGTCGTGGCCGCCGCCCACGACGTCGATGGATACGTCTTGCTTGACTGCTCACAGTCAGCCGGAGCCGTAACGATCGATATCGAGGATCTCGGAGTCGACTTTGCAGTTGGCCGCACCGATGGATGGCTCTGCGGAGGGGCCTCGTCGGCCTGGTTATACGTGCATCCAGAGATTCTCGGACAGCTTGAACCGCAGACCCCGGGCTGGGGGATCGACGGTGACCCGACGTGGCCCGATCCCGATCCGTCCGGGATCGGCAGGTTTCTCGACGGGCCACCGAACCCCGCCGCTCTCTACGCCCTCACGGCCGGGCTCGACCCCCTCTTCACACTCGGAATCGAAAACATCCGCCAACGCTCGCTGGCCGCCACGGGCAACGTGATCGAGCTTGCCGAATCGGCGGGCATGCCGGTTACGTCCGACACGTCGGAAGATCGGGGTGCCATCGTCACGCTGCAAGTCGACGATGCGTTCCGCGTCCAATCCGGCCTGCAGGCCCTTGACATTCTGGTGGGTGCGTACAGTCCCGACGAAATCTCGATCGGGCCGCATTTCTACAACAATCAGGCCGACCTTGACACCTTCATCAGCACATTGAAAAGCATCAACCATGGATGACAGCCATTGGCGGGCAGCGGCGATCAGCCTGTTCAATGAGGCGTCGAGCTATATCGACCTCGAAACACGCTCACAAGACGAAGAGCGCATGATGCTGGCAACCGCACTCGGCTCGCTCGCCTGTTGGCGAAAGGTCGGCGACGAGAAGAATTTCTCAGTCTCAGACTGGCAAGTCTCCCGGGTGTTTGCGCTCATCGGAGATGCGGACCTGGCCAGAATCTACGGTGAGTCGGCGCTCGGGTTTGCCAAGACCGGAGCGCTTGAGCCGTTCTACGTCGGGTTCGCCTATGAATCCCTGGCCAGGGCCGCGTTCGTGGCAGGCGACGTATCCCTCGCTCGCCGTCACATTGCCTCGGCAACGGCCAGGGCTGGCAACGTGGCCGACGTGCGCGACCGGCAGCTGCTCGACACGGCGCTGGCGGACCTTGAGTCACTTCTCCCCGGAGCGCCGTAGAGAATCCTCGCCGAAGACGGGGTCCTACAATCGGATCAGAACGGCCCAGGAGTGCCAATGGTTGAACAAGCTCGAGGCGAACTATTTCTCGGTGGGATCATTGATCCCACCAGCAACGAAAAGACAGGCGAGAACGTCCTGTATGACGCCCATGACCTCACAACGCATGGGGTGATCGTCGGAATGACCGGCTCTGGCAAAACCGGTCTTGGAATCGTGGCTCTTGAGGAGGCGCTTCTCTCCAACATTCCGTGCTTGATCATTGACCCCAAGGGCGACATGGGCAACCTTTTGCTCAACTTCCCAAGCTTTCAACCGTCGGACTTTCGGCCATGGGTGGACGAGGGCGCGGCTCGCCGCCAGGATCAGACGCCCGACGAGCTTGCTGCCTCGACCGCCGAAACATGGAAGAACGGTCTGGAAGGGTGGGGAATTACCGGCGATCGGCTCCGCCAACTAGGACTTGGCGCCGAGTTCCAGATCTATACACCTGGCTCCGTGGCAGGTATCCCGCTCAATATCGTCGGTTCCCTGGCTGCCCCGGATCTTGATTGGGCGACAGAGGCCGAGACCATCCGGGCGGAGATCGAAGGCTTCGTATCGTCGCTTCTGGTCCTCGCCAACATTGAGGCCGACCCGATCTCCTCTCCAGAGCACATCCTCCTTTCAACCATTATTGAAAAAGCCTGGACCGAAGGACGCGACCTGGACCTTGCCTCACTCATCGGCCAGGTCCAGTCCCCCCCGATTCGCAAACTGGGGGTCTTCGATCTCGATACCTTCTTTCCGCCAAAGGATCGCCTGAAACTGGCTATGAGCCTCAACGGCCTGGTTGCGTCGCCGGCTTTCGCCTCGTGGACCGAGGGGCCTCCTCTCGATATCCAGAGCCTTCTCTACACAACCGATGGCAAGGCCCGAGCCTCCATCATGTATCTGTCACATTTGACCGATGCGGAGCGCCAGTTCGTGGTCACCCTCCTGTTATCGAAGGTAGTGACCTGGATGCGCAAGCAGCAGGGCACGTCGGACCTCAGAGCACTCATCTACATGGATGAGGTCTTTGGATTCGTTCCACCAACTGCCAACCCGCCCTCCAAGAAGCCGATCCTCACGTTGCTCAAGCAGGCGAGGGCTTTCGG
>CAJQPD010000257.1 GCA_905480085.1 uncultured Acidimicrobiia bacterium | reverse complement strand
CCCGGATCTTCGGCTCCATACTTCCCGCCCGGAAATGAGTGCCTTCGCCAAGCAAACGACGGACATCCTCCCGCGACAGATGATCAACCCATCGCTGATCGGGTTGACCGAAGTTCAGAGCTACCTGGTCGACCGAAGTCGATATCAGAAGGAGATCGGCCCGGAGCTCACTGGCGAGCAGCGAAGAGGCGTGATCTTTGTCAATCACCGCCGGCACCCCGACCAACGTCCCATCCGGGGCCGCTACCACCGGGATACCCCCACCGCCGGCGGCGATCACCACATACCCGGCCTCGACCAGCCGAGCTACCGCGTCCAACTCCACGATTCGAAGCGGATGAGGCGATGCGACCACTCGGCGCCAGCCCCGACCGGCGTCCTCCATCACGTCCCAGCCGTCAACCCGACGCCGCTCACCGGCCTCTGTCTCTGTCATGAACGCTCCGATTGGTTTGGCCGGATGTTCAAACGCCGGGTCGTCGGCACCGACTTCGACCTGCGTCACAATCGTGACAACCCGCTCGGGTAGACCCATCCGTTTGAAGTCGTTCAGAAGGTTTTGCTGGAGTAGGTACCCGATCGCCCCCTGAGTGTCCGCTCCGCACACCTCAAGCGGAACCTCGTGCAGTTCACCGCGCGCCAATTCAGAACGCCGCAGGATGAACCCGATTTGCGGACCATTGCCGTGGGTAACGACGACATTCCAGCCGGATGCCACCATGGTGGCGATGTGATGATCGGTCTCGGCCGCAGCCAAGTATTGGTCCTCCACCGACTGGTGAGCGGGGTCTGTGATGAGACTATTGCCTCCGATTGCCACTACGGCGAAAGGCATGGTCCACTCACATCGTCAAGGCCATGGCGGCCTTCTGAACATGGAGACGATTCTCGGCCTGGTCGTATACGACGCTGTGCGACCCATCAATGACCTCATCGGACACCTCCAGGTTCCTGTCGGCCGGGAGCGGATGCATGTAGATGGCCTTCGGATCGGCCATGGCGAGTCGCTCGGCATCAACCATCCAGTTCGTATACCGCCCGCTGATGTCGGCGGATTCCTCTTCGCTGGCGGTGGTCAAAGCTCCCCAGGACTTGGCGTATACGACATCTGCTCCCCCGAGGCCATCCTCGAATGATTCGACCACATCCAGGGTGCCTCCCGACGCCCTGGCGTTGGCCGCGGCCTGGGCCATGATGTCTTCTTCGAGTGCGAACTCGGGTGGGCGGGCCAGGCGGACCTTCATCCCAAATCGAGTGGCCAGAAGGAGGAGGCTCTGCGCTACGGAAATCGGCTTCTGATAGCTCGCCGCGTGGGCATAACTCACGTCGAGTGTCAGCTGTCGGGGATCTCCCTTCTTCTCCACGATCGTCATCAAATCGGCCAGTGCCTGGAACGGGTGGTAGCGGTCAGACTGCATGTTGAGCACTGGCACCCGCGAGGCCTTCGCTACTTCGCGTATGTAGTTGTTGCCCACGCCCCAATCGACGTTTCGAATCGCCAGCCCGGAGGTGTATCGCCCCAGAATGTCTCCGATTTCCTTGGCAGTATCACCATGCGCGATCTGGGTGGATTTGGCCTCCATGAACATGGCGTGGCCACCCAATTGGGCCATGCCGGCTTCGAAACTCGCTCTAGTCCTGGTCGACGAGAAGAAGAACAGCATCGTCAGGACTTTGTCCCGCAACAACGGATGCGGCTCACCCAGCGCCTGCTGGAGCTTCAGATGTTTGGCGACTGCGAACAACGTTTCGAGCTCTTCGACCGACCAGTCCTGGGTAGTAATCAAGTCACGGCCACGGACGTCGGTGATCATGGCGTCGCTCCCAACACCAGCGCCAGTAGCGCCATACGGATCACCAGTCCGTTGTAGGCCTCTTGCCAATACCGGGCATGATGCGTGTCATCCACGTCGGTCGATAACTCGTCCATCCTTGGCAGGGAATGCAACACGATCGAGGATCGCTTCGCTTTGGTGGCCAACAACTCGGCAGTGACCTGATATCGAGAATCTGTCGTTCGCAACGAATCACCACGCTCGTCCCGGCTCTTGCCATAGTCGGCCTGGACAACCGGTTCGATGAAGATCACGTCAGCCTCGTTGACAACCTCCCCGACGTGCTCAGCTCTGCGGAAGCTCAAGCCACGGTCTCGAACCGTCTTGAGCAGCACCTCATCGGGTTCCTCGTCGGCCGGGCACACGTAGATGAGCTCTGCGTCAAACTGGGTCAGCGCATAGGCAAGAGAGTGCATCGTGCGCATCCGCCAATCCCCGACCGCCACAAAGGTCAGACCATCGACACGCCCCAACTCGTTACGCACGGTGAATAGGTCGGTCAGGACCTGAGTGGGATGCTCCCCCCAGCCGTCACCACCGTTGATAACCGGAATCGAAGCCCAGCGAGCCATCTCGTGCGGTGCCCCGATCTGGGGGTGCCTCATCACGATGACGTCGCCGTAATACTCCAACATGTGGGCAGTGTCTTTGATCGACTCCTGATAGAAGTCTCCCGCTCGGGTCATCTTCGCGTCGGCGAACCCGGTCACGTGACCCCCCAACCGCAACATCGCAGACTCATGGGCCAGGCGGGTTCTGGTCGAGGCCTGAAAGAAGGCGCTGACGAGAATCTTGCCTGCCAATAGGTCAATGGTTCGGCGGCTTTTGGCAACCGGGTCGAACCGGTCGCCGGCTTCAAAAACGGATTCGAAATCCGCCCGGCTGAAGTCGTCCAATGACAAAATGTCGCGTCCTGCAAATTCGCGCATAGCTAACTCCTGGTCGTTATCGCTCTACTGTGCGACCGTTGACCGACCGGTGCTAGTGGCATTTGTCATAATCGGTCGGTGGCCCTTAACGGGGTACAATGCCTCCTTGATCAAGGAGCAACTATGTCGATGAACGTGAGGGCCGCCCTCGTACAGTCCGAATGGACCGGTGACACGGAGTCGATGATCGAGAAAAACATCGGGTACGCCCGTGATGCAGCCAACGATGGCGCTCAAATTCTTTGCTTCCAGGAAATCTTCTCGGCCCCCTACTTCTGCACGGTGCAAGATCGCAGCTACTTCTCCTACGCCGAGGAGATGCCAGGCCCCACCACCGACCGCATGGTGAATCTCGCCAAAGAAACCGGGATGGTGCTGGTAGTTCCGATGTTCGAGAAGGTCGACGACGGGACCTACTACAACACGGCAGCCGTCATAGACGCCGACGGGAGCTTCCTTGGCAAATACCGCAAGACCCAT
>CAJQPD010000256.1 GCA_905480085.1 uncultured Acidimicrobiia bacterium | reverse complement strand
AAGGCAAAAGACGATCTGGCCGCACTCGATGCGTCGCTTGAGGGAAACACCCAGAGATTGGCGGAGCAGCTTGAGGATCTGACCGGCCTGGAAGCCAGGGTCACCATCCTCGGACACGTTCAGCGAGGCGGTATACCATCGGCGGTCGACCGGCTACTGGCCACCCGGCTCGGGACTGCCGCCGTCGAATTCATCGCAGCAGGCCAGCGGGGAGTCATGGTGGCCGCCAGGGGGCAGACTGCGGTGACGGTGCCGTTGGAAGAGATTGCCGGGAAACGTCAAGTCGTCCCTCCCGATCATCGATGGGTCAGAGCTGCTCAAACGCTTGGTGTGTCGTTCGGCGCGTAGAGGGTCAGTAGCTCGGGCCCGTTGTTTCGCACCGAGTTCACCAATGGCGGAACCGGCCGGAATTGGATCTTGTCCTGGTGGGCAGCATCGAGGATCTGTAGCAGGGTGTCGCCATCCCGCTGGTTTTCGTCCAGCCAGTCGTCCCACAGTTCTTTGTTGAGGGCCAAGGGCATCCGATCGTGGATCGTTTCGATGGATTGGTCGGCTGGTTTCGTGATGATCGTGCAGGTGACGAGCCGTTCGTCGGATTCAGGGTCACGCCATCGAGTCCATAGTCCGGCAAATGCCATGGGTCCGGTCGCCTGTGAAATGAAATAGGGCTGCTTGGTGTCGTTCTCACGGCGCTGCCACTCGTAGAAGCCGTCAGCCGGTATCAGGCAGCGCCTCCGGAGAAAGGAATCGCGAAACGCCGGTTTCGAGTCGATGCTTTCAAGTCGGGCATTGATATAAATCGTCCGTCGGTCTTTCGAATAGTGGGGGACCAGACCCCATTTGAACGCCCCGATCATCCGCTGGGTTTCGTGCTCGACGACGCCATATACCTGATCGGTCGGGGCGACGTTATACGACGGTTTCATCGCTTGGGTCTTGATGAGGGACGCGCCGAAGAAGTTGACGTAATCATCGAGTTCGAGCGCCTGTACGAATCGTCCGCACATGGGGCTACGGTAGCTCACCGCGGTTGGTGATTGGCAATGAGGGCGTTCCGTTACGTAGCCAAACCGGCCATTGGCGCAGGCTCGGCGCTCGAAGCTGCCGGCAACAAGATCAACCGATGCCTCCTGCCAGAAGGGCGCTGGCCGGGGATCGCTTGAATCTGACCATCGCAGCCACTCCAACTGCCGGCCCGAGCGCCAGAACGGGGAAAGCCCATCGCCAGGTCAGGCTATCGGCAATGGCGGGTACCAGCCTGATGGTGATGAGGGTCAGGCTAAACCCGAGGGCTGTCTGGAGCGTGAGCGCAGTTCCGCGAGTTTCCGGGTCGGTTGACTCAGTGACCATTGTCGAGAACTGAGCCGAATCTGCCACCACGCTGGCGCCCCAGACCATGAGTATCGGAACTACGACAAACGGCGACGTTCCGAATATCAGCGGCGTAACCAGGGCGCAGGATCCCGATATTGCCATGGCCGTTCCCGCCACCCGGGTTCGCCCGAATCGGTCCGACAATCTGCCCGCCCACCAGGCCGCCAGGCCGCCGACGCCGATGGTAAAAAAGACGATGACCGGAACGGGGCCATAGGATCGCCCGTAGGTGTCAGCGGACCCGGCGACGAAGAGGGCTACCCATGTCCACATCGCGTAGAGCTCCCACATATGGCCGAGATATCCCAGTGTCGACAGTCGGTATCCCTGGTTTTTGACGATCCGCCCGATATGAGCCCAGGAGAATCGAAGGGTTGGTGGTTCGTAAGGCCCGTCCTGGACCAGCCAGCGCATGGCAATCGTTCCCAGGGCGGCGAGCGCCGATGCTCCCAGGACCACGCCACGCCACTCGAAGCCGAGGCCCTTGATGAGATGAGGTGTGGCACTTCCAACGGTCAGCGCACCCACGAGTACGCCCAGGGCGGTCCCCCGACCTCGTTCGAACCAGCCTGCCATCGCTTTGAGCCCGGACGGGTACACACCTGCCAGCGCAGCTCCGGTTATGAAGCGGAGTGCAATCGCCGGGCCAGGAGTCGTGACGAAGGCCAGAGCAGTGTTGGCGATTACTCCGGCCGTTCCGGCAATGGCGAAAAGGGAGCGGGTCGGGAGGACGTCGCTCGTGTTTAGCATCGCAAGGGAGAAGGCCCCGACCACGAATCCCAACTGGACCGCCAGGGTAAGCCACGCCACCTCCGAGCCAGTCAAAGCCCATATGTCTTGCAACTGGGTCGTGACCGCCGAGGCGGAAAACCAGAGGGTGAGGACCAGCAGCTGACTGAATGCGATTACAAAAAGGGCTCGACGTTGCTGAGAAGTCATGTGCGACTATACATTTCGGTTAATCGTTCCGGATCGAGAAATGTAAGGCCGCGACGATCGCGATGACGGTCCAGATTGGCGAACCGGGAGCGGACCGACTCCAAGAGGAGCGGTTGGAGGTATCCTTGGTGTTGAGTTCGCCGGGCGACCGCCGGGAGAAATCCTGGAGGAAAGTCCGGACTCCACAGGGCAAGGGCGCTGGGTAACCCCCAGGCGGCGCGAGCCGACGGAAAGTGCAACAGAAAGCAAACCGCCAACGCCGCAAGGCACGGTAAGGGTGAAACGGTGGTGTAAGAGACCACCAGCGTGTCGGGTGACCGGCACGGCTGGTAAACCCCGCCCGGAGCAAGGCCATGCAGAGACTATGACGGCCCGTCGATCCTCTTCGGAGGTGAACGTCTCGGGTAGGCCGCACGAGGTTGACCGGTAACGGCAATCCCAGATAGATGGTCGCTGCCTGTTTCTTTCGAGCTTCGCTCGAAAGAAACGGGACACAGAATCCGGCTTATAGGCGAACTCAAACTTGTGGGATCCCGCCCGATGGGCGGGATCTCGCCGTTAAGGCGGTTCTATTTGGAACGGCTGGCGAGGTAGGCGCCCGCTGCCCCAAGTCCGGCGGCCAAGACCAGAAACCAGGCCTGTTGGACGGGTGGGGCAGGACTCCCTCCGGCCATCGAGGCAATCGTCACTCCGAATCCAAAGGCCAGGGCAGCCAGCGTGCCGTGGAATATCTTTCGCATCGAAAGCCTACCGCCGACGTAGCCGGCTCCGACCAGTCCGACCAGAACTCCGAACACCACGGCACCGGTAACGGAGTTTCGGCCCAAGGCGGCGGTCGCTGCCCAGGTCAGCGTTGCTGCGAGCGAGGCGATCACGGTGGCGGCCCCAAAGCCGAGCATGAGAGCCTGCCACTGTAACGTTCGGAACATTGCGTGATCCTTGGACTGGAAGTCGGGTACGGTCAACTCTACGACTGATGTCAGGCGATTATCCATTTCGGCGCATGAACCGTTCACGGGCGTTATCCGGGGCCCGTAGATTGAAACTGATCGATGTCGGGTTGTGTCCAACCGGAGCCGCCGTGATATCCAATAGCCGGGACGTGAAATGACTGAGCGAACATGAATGGGTACGGGAGCCAGTCGATCGAAGTCCAGTGGTGACCGGGAGTCAACCGACCGTGACCGAACCGGCACTCGCCCGATTGTCGGTCGTTGACCGTTTCCTACCGGTCTGGATCATCGTGGCGATGATCTTCGGACTTGGTTTGGGCAGGGTCTTTCCTGATCTCAACGACTGGCTCGACACCGTCAAGATTGGATCAGTTTCGTTGCCGATTGCGGTGGGACTGCTCGTCATGATGTATCCGGTGTTGGCGAAGGTCCGCTATTCGCAGATCGGTGAGATCGCCATGGACCGGAAACTGATGGCCAGTTCGTTGATACTCAACTGGGTGGTTGGTCCTGCCCTGATGTTTTCGCTGGCGTGGCTGATGCTGCCCGATCTGCCACAGTATCGGACGGGGCTCATCATTATTGGGCTGGCCCGGTGTATCGCCATGGTGCTTATCTGGAACGATCTGGCGTGCGGGGATCGGGAAGCCGCAGCGGTGCTTGTCGCACTCAACTCGGTCTTTCAAATCGTCGCGTATTCGGTATTGGGCTACTTCTACCTTGAGCTCCTACCGAACTGGCTGGGACTTGAGAGTGCTGCATTGAATGTGTCGATGTGGGAAATTGCCAAGATCGTCCTCGTGTTCCTGGGGATTCCGCTGGCAGGTGGCTATTTCACCCGCCGTTGGGGGGAACGCAGCCGCGGCATTGAGTGGTACGAGGGAAAGTTCCTTCCCAAGCTCGCTCCCTGGGCGCTCTACGGGCTTCTTTTCACCGTGGTGATCCTCTTCGCTCTCCAGGGCGAGACCATCACCGCCCAACCCCTCGATGTGGCACGCATCGCCCTTCCGCTTCTCGCCTATTTCGGGTTGATGTGGACGGTGGCGTTCGCACTGGGTCTGCGGTTGCATCTGTCGTACGAGAAGAACGCCAGCGTTGCCTTCACCGCGGCGAGCAACAACTTTGAACTGGCGATCGCGGTGGCGATCGGTGTGTTTGGTGTTACCTCGGGTGAAGCGCTGGCCGGTGTGGTTGGTCCGCTCATCGAGGTGCCGGTCTTGGTCGGCCTCGTATATGTTGCGCTGTGGGCGAGGAAACGGTTCTACGCCGACCCCGCGGTTGTGGGATAGACGTTGGATCGGTGACCGCCGGGGCGGTCGGGGTAGTGCAACTACCTCTGGTTGTCCATGTGTTCTTCGAGCCCGGCAATCCAACCGGTTGGCAGCTTCCAAT
>CAJQPD010000255.1 GCA_905480085.1 uncultured Acidimicrobiia bacterium | reverse complement strand
GATCGTGGCCGTACTGTTCGGCGAACCGTTTGCCGAGAGCCATGGCCCACGGGGCGTGAACCTTGGCACCGAACGGTGACAACAACACGAGTCGCCAGTCGCCGATCTCGTCACGGAACCGTTCGATGACAATGGTGCGGTCGGTGGGGAGCGCTCCGACGGTTTCTTTTTCTTCTGTGATGTAGGCCACGATCCCAACGTCATTTGGGCAGACGATGGGATCGCTTTCCGGTTTCCCGACACCGACGAGCCTCCCAACCCGCAAGACCTGCTCATCGACCCGGAAGATGTCGAGGCGATGGTGGTCGATCGGGTCGCAGAGTCTGCGCTGTTCGCCGCCCGCTTTCGGGAAGCGGCCGCCCGGGCCCTTCTCCTCCCCCGCCGACGGCCAGGGAGCCGCACCCCCCTGTGGTTGCAACGCCGCAAGTCGGCTGACCTCTTGTCGGTCGCCAGGGAATTTGGTTCATTCCCGATCATGCTTGAGACCTACCGGGAGATACTCCAGGACGACTTCGACCTTCCTGCCCTCATCGAGGTCCTCGGAGACATCCGCTCCCGCACGGTTCGGGTTGTCGAAATGGATGTCGACGTTCCTTCCCCGTTTGCGGCATCGCTGTTGTTCTCGTTTATCGCCGCCTACCTGTACGAAGCAGACACACCTCTAGCCGAACGACGGGCTGCCGCGCTAACCCTCGACCGCGACTTGCTTCGGGAACTACTCGGAGAGGGCGAGCTGAGGGAACTTCTTTCGGCAGATGTCGTGGCCACCATCGAGTTGGAGTTACAGCGACTGGCCGACGGCTATCGAACCAAAGGCGCCGAAGGAGTGGCAGACCTTCTGCGAATGCTCGGGCCCCTGACAACCACCGAGGTCGATGTGCGCACCGAAGACGCCGCCATCGAGACCCTGGCGGCCCTTCAAGAGGCACGTCGGATCATTCCGGTCACCATCGCCGGCACCGGACAATGGGCGATTATCGAAGATGCCTCCCGACTCCGTGACGGTCTCGGCGTACAGATGCCTCCCGGGGTTCCCCACACCTTCCTGGAGCCGGTGGTCGATCCGCTCGGCGATCTCATCGGTCGCTACGCCAGAACCCACGGCCCCTTTACAAACGAGCACGTTGCCGAGCGGTTGGGCCTGCCAATCGCCGTGGTCGACACGACCCTGCAACGTCTTGAGGCGGCTGGACGGGTCACGGCGGGTGAATTCCGACCAGGCGGGCGTGATCGTGAATGGGTGGACAATGAGGTATTGAGGCGACTCAAGCGACGCTCGTTGGCGGTGCTGCGCAAGGAGATCGAGCCGACCGAGCCAGCCGCCCTGGCTCGCCTTTCGGTCACCTGGAATGGCTTGACGACCAGGCGTCGCCCGGGTGCCGGACCCCTACTCGACGCAGTACGTCGGCTGCAGGGGGCGGTCATCCCCGCGTCGGTGTTGGAAACCGATGTTCTGGCCGGCCGCGTCGACTACTCCCCCGGCGTGCTCGATCAGCTCATGGTGACCGGTGACGTGGTGTGGATGGGACGCGGAACGCTGGGTAGCCGGGATGGCAAGCTGGCGCTCTATCTTCGCGAACGGTTACCGTTGCTCACGCTGCCTTCGACCGACGAGCCACTAACCGGAAAACTGCACGAGGCGATCCGCCAGCACCTCACTCATCGCGGCGCCTCGTTCTTTCGCGATCTGTACGAAGCAGTGGGCGGCGGAGACCCCTCAGAGGCACTTGAGGCCCTCTGGGACCTTGTCTGGCACGGCGAAATCACCAACGACACCCTCGCTCCGGTGCGAGCCTTGTTGACGTCTCGCCCCCGAAAAGCCGCCAAGGGCCGACCGTCTGTCTCCAGTTCGTTCCCCCCGTCGTCGGCGGGACGTTGGTACCTCGTGTCCGACCTTGTCGGCACGTTGCCAGAACCGACCGCCCGGGCGACGGCCTGGGCAGATCAGCTCCTCGACCGTCACGGGGTCCTCACCCGCCGGGCGGTGCTCGGAGAAGGTTTCCCCGGCGGATTCTCGGCACTGTATCCGCTACTCAGCCACATGGAGGACATTGGAAAGGTACGGCGCGGCTACTTTGTTGAGGGATTGGGCGGGTCACAGTTCGCTCTACCGGGCGCCGTCGATCGTCTCCGCACCGACCCGGCCGACCTGCCGATTCTCGTGGCAGCCACCGATCCGGCCAACCCGTATGGGGCGGCCCTCGACTGGCCGCCCCACGAGCACGGCCGGGCTTCGCGGTCCGCCGGGGCATATGTGATTCTGTCGGCAGGCAAATTGATCGCCTACGTTGAGAATCGCAAAGTTCTGACATTTACGACGGACGTCAACCAGTTGGGCGAGGCCGCCGGACAGATCGCCGAAGCCGGTCGGCGCAGAAGCGGCTTGAGGCTTCTGACGTCCGACGATGAACCGATCAGCCAAACCCCCCTGGGAGGCTTTTTGAAAGAATCTGGTTTCGTGCTCGGTCATCGGGGCCTCACGTACCGACATGCCTGAGGGCGACACGATCTACCTGACGGCCGAACGGGTCGGGGCCGTTCTTTCCGGGCAGACCCTGACCGCCGTTTCGGGATCCTCCGGACCCATCCGGGCCAATTCTGCCCGGTTGACCGGCGCTCGGGTTGTTGACGTCCGGAGCATCGGCAAACACCTGGTTGTCGAGACCGATGCCGATCTGGTGATTCGGACCCATATGCGAATGTCGGGTACCTGGGAGGTGTACGAGCCGGGCCAGCGTTGGCGTTACCCGGAAGGTGCCGCCAGGGTCGTACTGGAAACCGCCGCGGCGGTGGCGGTCTGCTTCAGCGCTCCTGACATTTCCGTAAGCAGACCTCAAGCGGCACAGCTCGAACTGGCTCACCTCGGACCCGACCTCTGCGCCGATGTTTTCGACCGCCTCGAAGCAATCCGACGCATGGCTGTGCCTTGGAACGATACGCTCGCAGAGCACCTCGCCGATCAGCGGATCATGGCGGGAGTTGGCAACGTGTACAAGTCCGAGATTCTGTTCCTTGAACATCTACACCCCGAGTCTTCTCCGCTTTTGGAGTCCGAGGCGATCGAACGATTAGTCGACCGATCGCGTCAGTTGCTCATGTTGAACCGGCGGCGACCCAACCGGATAACCACCGGCGAAACCCGCCGCGGTGGCGAACTGTGGGTCTACGGACGCGGCGGTCAACCCTGTCGACGATGCCGCACGAAGGTAGAAGCAGCCAGGATCGGCGACGTCGAACGCATCACGTACTGGTGCCCAGCGTGTCAAGAGCTTGCCTAGACCGGATCCCCCGACGCCAGGAGGTGTGGCTTTGAGCGGTGACCGATCGCCGGCGGCCTGTAACCTGGTATTCAGCAACTCAAGGAGCGCCATGACAGTTTTCCGGGTCAAGTCCCGCGGTTCAGGTCGAGCCATGCGGATCGAAGGTGCCACATTGAGCGCCGAAGGGAGCTGGTTGTCCATCAAAGCAGCAGACAAGACGACCATCGCCATCTTCGAAGCCGGAGCCGTTGAGTATGCCATTGACGAAACCGCCGGCCAGGTGGACGACAACTAGCCCCAATCTTCAAGGATCTAGCGAAAAGACGACGGAGTGGCTAGCCCGGCTTGGCGAGGTTCCGGAGCTGGGCAAACGTAAAGATGCCGGTGGAATGGCCATCCGGTTGAAAGACGAAGTTGATCCCATAACTGCCCACTAGCTGTGCGTCGACGATCCTGGTGAGGCTCGGCGCCATGAGACGGAGCGGATTGGGGACCTTCGAGCGGCAGTCAGCGCACCCACAGGCGTTTCGAATCGACGATGCCGGCCAGGTATCGATCGCCCCGTCCGACCATGCCATTGAGAGCGTGGAGCCTTCATCGCCTATTTCTATCCGCACAGGTACATCCAAAGCCTGGCCAGACTACCGGTAGTGTGTCCCAATGGCAGAGTTGACGGTTCGACCGGGAAACCCGGATTTCCTTGATCTCCCCTGGGATACCCCACTTGGAGACTGGGACATTGAACACCTGGTCGAGCTCCCGAAGGGAATCTCGCGCCATACGGTCCGGTTCGTTGCCTACGAC
>CAJQPD010000254.1 GCA_905480085.1 uncultured Acidimicrobiia bacterium | reverse complement strand
GGCTGACTTTTGGCTCCATGCCACTAAACCTATCCAGAAGGTGTGACAGATTCGCGCATTATGCGAGAATCGGCCCGGATGTCTCCTGAGCTGGCTGAAACCACACGACTGCGCGCTGCGCTGCATCATCTGTCGGAGGTGGTGGCCCCCATCGATCTTGGATTGGACCCAAGCCGCCGTGCGGCGGCTGGCGAACTGCGCCAGGACATCGTCTGGTCGATCAACGAATACGCCATCGCCCGCCTGGGCGATCTTGACGCTCCGGTTGTTGCGGTGCTGATCGGATCTACCGGCGCCGGGAAGTCAACCCTGATGAATAGCCTGGCCGGCACCAGGGTGAGTGCTCCGGGAGCAGTACGACCGACCACCCGTCACCCGGTCGTTTGGTGTCATGAGCGCAATGTCGATCGGTATCAGGCCGGTTTTCTGACCGGCTACGGCGCCGATGCCGTCAGGGATATCGACATCGTGGCAATGCTGGATCCGATGCTCGAAGGACTCACGCTCATCGACGCACCCGACATCGACTCTGTCGAAGAGGTCCATCGCGACATTGCCGAGGAACTTCTGGCGGCGGCCGATCTGTGCGTATTCGTCACAAGTGCTCAGCGGTACGCAGATTCGGTGCCCTGGCAGATTCTCAAGGCCGCGGCGAGGCGGAACCTTCCGTTGCTGTTCGTTCTCAATCGGGTCCCGCCCGGAGCGAAGGATGAGCTGGTACCGGACTTCTCCCGGAGGCTCCGGTCGGCGGGGGTTATGAACGAGGCGGATTCGATTTTGATCGTCGCCGAGCAGCCGGTGGACACTGACTGGGGTGGTTTGCCTTCCCCGGCGGTTTCCGAGCTCCGAAGCCGGCTGACCAATTCTGGCAGTGGCGACCGGCGTTCGACGGCAGAACAGGCCGTGAGGGGCGCCGTCGCCAGCCTGCTCCAAAAGGCAGGAATGCTTTCTGACCTCGTTGACGACGAGAACCAGGAGCTGGCCAAATTAGAAGAAGTAACCCGCCTCGCCTACGCGAGCCAGGCAGCCGAGATCGAGTCGGCCCTGCGCGAGGGCACGTTGATACGAAGTGAGGTGGTGGCGCGTTGGCAGACTTTCATTGGAACCGGCGAGCTGACCAAGGCACTGGCCGATGGAGCAACCCGGCTTCGGGGGTGGGCGGCCCGGGTGTTTGGTGGGGTAGGTGAGAAGTCGGAAAGGGTCGGGTTCGAAGCCGAGCACGAACTAGTGGCGCTGGTCACCCGGCGCGCCGACCTGGCAGCCAATGCGGTCGCCGGCGCCTGGGAACTCCATGAAGGGACTGCGGTCTACGTCAGGAACGCCAATTTGTGGCGACATGCTCCCGAAACCCCGGAACGAGTTCAACAAGTGGTTGAGGGTTGGATCGCTGGTCTCAGTCGAATGATCGAAGAAACGGGACTGGGCCGTAAACGTTGGGCTCAGATCGCCTCGGTCGGGGTGAACGCCGTTGCCGTGAGTCTTATGGTCACCGTCTTTGCCTACACGAGTGGAATCACGGGTACGGAAGTGGGGATCGCCGCCGGCGCCGCCGCCGCTCAACAGAAGCTTCTTGAACATCTCTTCGGGTCGGCCGCCGCCAAGGGCCTCGCTGATGAAGCGAGGAAAGACCTCATCGACGCGATCACCGGGGTGCTAGAGGCTGATGCTGAACGTTTTCTGGGGTTTCTTGAGGGTCTGAGAACCTCCGGGCGATTCGAACTCGACGATGTGGCGGCGTCGGTTGACCGGGCCCTGCGAGCGTGGCATGTCTGATTTGGGGCGACTCATGGATCTGCTTGACACCGCAGTCGCCCAGGCAGTCGCGTCGGTCGGCGCCGAACCGCTGTCGGAGGCGATCGAATTGGCCAATACTGCCCGGCGTCGGGTCGGGTTCCTTGGCCGATCGGTGGTGGTCGCCCTGGCCGGCGGTACCGGATCGGGCAAGTCGTCATTGTTGAACGCGGTAGCTGGGGAGACGGTTGCCGAGGTGGCCGCCATCCGACCGACCACATCGGAGCCCTTGGCCTGGATGCCGCAAGTGCCCGAACCAGGAATTGTGCGACTTCTCGACGACATGGGGGTCGACAAGCGGGTGGGACATTTGAACGATCTGCCGGTTGTCCTCATCGATATGCCAGATACCGACTCAGTAGTCGGAGCCCATCGGGCAACGTTTGAACGCCTCCTTCCTCGCGTTGATGTCGTTTGGTGGGTGGTCGATCCCGAGAAGTACTCGGACCGTCTATTGCATCGTGACTTTCTGGGACCGCTCGCCGATTATCAGGGGCAATTCCGGTTTGTGTTCAATCAGATCGATCGGCTTTCATCCGTCGAGTTGCGTGAGGTTCTCCAAGACTTCGAGAGCAAGTTGAAGGAGATCGGGATTTCGACCCCGGTCATTATTCCGGTGGCGGCCAGCCCGCCGAATGGGTTCCCGGTTGGGATAGATCGCCTGGTTGATGCGCTCGTCGAGCTTGGAGACGCCAAACGGGCCGTTACGGCCAAGGCCATTGTCGATATCCGACGGGCCGGAGCCACCATTGCTGCCGTAACCGGGGTGACCGGCGAAGGAATCGGCTTTGAGTCCCGGTGGGAGACGGCAAGATCTGACGTCGTCACTGGCCTGGTTGACATGGTGGTGGCTACCGACGTCGTCGAAAAGGCGGAAGCTGAGGGCGCGGCGGTGGCGCTGCGCACCGGAGTTGGGCCAATCGGTCTGGTGATCACCCGACTTCGGGACACCAGATTGGCGAGGGCGCTCGGTTTGTCTCCGCGTGACGGTCTCGCCAATGAAGCTGCCAGGGAGTGGGCTTCGCGGCCAGGACGCGATACGGCACTCGGCACGATGGAATCCCTCGTGTCCCAGGTCGCCTTCGCAGCCGGCGGACCTTATGCCAAGGCCATTCGATCACAGTTCGATACCGAGCGCCTCACGGATGCGGTCGACAAGACGGTCGACCTGGCACTGCATCGAGCCGGCCAGGCCAAGCTGACCGGGCGACCCTGGTGGGCGGCGGTAGCGGCCATGAAGTGGCTTCTGACGATTGCGGTCACTGGCGGAGGCGTGTGGTGGTACTCGAGTCCTCCGGTTCGTGGTTCGGTCCCGTGGTCGGTGGTCCTCGTCGTGGGCGGTTTGGTGGTTGGCCTCGGTTTGAGCCGGTTGCTCGATGCCTCCGGTCGCAAGCTCGGCAGAGCTCGAATCGTTGAGTTTCGCCAGCAAGTGGTCACTGATCTGGATTCGCAGCTTGAGCGCGTGCTTGGGCAACCACTGCGTGCTGCGGTGCGAGAACGAGCCGAGCTGGGAGCCGTACTCGCTCAAATCTCCGTCGAGGTCGAGCGTGCTCAACAATCTGCCTAGGATCGTTCGATATGAGTGATCTTTGGTCGAACGTCAGCCCCCAAGTAGCCCAGACCCTCGGCGTGCTTGGAGCGGTTCTGGTGTCTGGTTGGCTGGTGGCTCGACTTGCTCGTCGGACGGCCGAAAGGCCAACCCCCGATGATCCTGAGCGACAGCAGCGTGTGACGACACTGTGGGCCGCCGGCCGCCGAATCTCGTTCATAGCGCTTGGTGTGACTGCGGTGCTCATGTTGCTCAGTGTCTGGGACGTCCCGATAACCCCCCTTCTGGCCGTTGGGTCAGCGGTCGGGTTGGCGGTCGGATTTGGTGCTCAAGACGCCGTGAAGGATGTCATTGCCGGGTTTATGATCCTCGCTGAAGGTCAATTCGATATTGGTGATACCGTTGCGGTGGCCGGGGTAACGGGAGCCGTCACGGATATTCGCCTGCGAGTAACGGTTCTCCGAGATGTGAATGGCGCCGTGCATTTTGTGCCCAACGGACAGATCAATGTGGCGTCCAACTTCACAAAGGAGTTTTCGAAAGCCGTGGTTGATGTCGGCGTCGCCTACGGCTCGGATCTCGCCAAGGTTAAAGCTGTACTTGAGGATGAGGTTCGGGCCATTGAGGCTGAATATTCGGACTTGTTTACCGAACCAGGAGAAGTGCAAGGAGTCAACGAGTTGGCGGACTCGTCAATCGTCGTGCGTACCGTCCTCGTAACCAGGGCTGACGCCCGTTGGCAGGTGAAGCGTATCGCACTTGAGCGAATCGTCACCCGCTTTGGCGCCGAAGGAATCGAGGTCGCTTTCCCGACGATCAAAGTGGTGGGATTGGGAGATCCTGGTTGATCATGCCTACAGGTTCTGGAAGATTCCTCACAGATACCGGCAATCAGGTACGTCAGTACTCTCACGTAAGTATTGTTCGAGGTATGGGGCAGAGTTCTGCGGGTAGGGGGTCGCGGCTCGAGGCTTTCCCTGGCATCGATTCTGCTGAAAACCTCCTACGTCCCGCAACAAGGGCTCCGGTTACCCCCCTTACCGGACCCCTTGTTTATGGGGCGTCGAAAAGGACACCGGACGCCACATGTTGAGGAGGACCTGTTGACGATCTGGATGTCGTGGCCGGTGTGG
>CAJQPD010000253.1 GCA_905480085.1 uncultured Acidimicrobiia bacterium | reverse complement strand
GGGTCGGGGCGAATCGGCTTTGCCGATTCGTGGCAGTTGCTCTGCAACTGCATTCCGTCTGTGAGCGATTCGTGTTGGCTCCGCCGATTCGTGGCAGTTGCTCTGCAACTGCATTCCGTCTGTGAGCGATTCGTGTTGGCTCCGCCGATTCGTGGCAGTTGCTCTGCAACTGCACGGCGACAACGCGAACGGTTCGCTCCTTGGCGGGCATTCTTTTGGTATCACGCGACCGTGGTGGTGCGGTCGGTGGGGTTGATAGACGACTTCTCCTTGGGCGACTCCACTTCGGCCTCACCTCTCGGAATATTGCGCTACACCTGACGCCCTGCTGTCCGGCGTAACTACGTCGCTGTCTGTACCATTCGTCGTGGAGGAACACATGACTGACGGATATGACTTTGTGGTTATCGGGTCGGGACCGGCCGGCGAGAAGGCTGCGGCAATGGCTGCGTATTTCGGAAAATCGGTAGCGATTGTCGAACGCGACGCCCGGCCCGGCGGCACGGTCGTTTCGAGAGGCGGTATCCCCACCAAGACCCTGCGAGAAGCGGCCATGTATCTATCGGGGTTCCACCGACGCGAAGTGTATGGGGTTGGCCTGGATCTGTCTTCGGACGAGGTGCTTGAGGTGCTCAGAGCGAGAGCCCACGATGTGTCGGAACTCGTGGCCGACGGCGTATCGCGCAATATGGAACGTCACCGGATTGATCTTCTGCACGGCACAGCCTCGTTGACTGCCGGCGGCAGCGTCTCGGTCACAGACGCTACCGGTGCCAATCGGGTCCTGGAAGCTGACCGGGTTCTCATCGCAACCGGATCGCGCCCGTTCCGGCCTGATACGGTGCCCTTTGACGACCCGGCGGTCGATGACTCCGATTCGATCCTGGCGCTTGAGTCGATCCCTCGATCGTTGGTCGTCATCGGGGGCGGTCCGGTCGGCACCGAGTACGCCTCGATCATCACCGCCCTCGGGGCAGAAGTTACGCTGATCGACGGCGGACCCCGACTCATTCCGTTTGCCGATGAGGAGATCTCCGAACAGCTGGCCAAGGCGCTAACCGCCGACGGGGCGCGGTTCGTTTTTGACGCGCCAGGGTCAACGATCAAGCGAACCGATCGTGGACTCGAAGTAGGCCTTCCGGATGGGGAAACCCTCTATCCCGACAAGGTCTTGTTTGCGGCCGGCCGGGCGGGCAATGTCGAGGGCCTCGGACTCGATGAAGCGGGTATCGAGGTCGATAACCGCAGCCACATTATCGTCGATAAACACTTCCAAACGACCCGCCCCGGGATCTACGCGGCGGGTGACGTTGTCGGACCCCCCGCATTGGCATCGGTATCGGCCGAGCAGGGAAGGATTGCGGCTTCCCACGCCTTCGATCTTCACGCGGTCGATCGGCTGGACTCGCTTCCCACCTTTGGGGTTTACTCGATGCCCGAAGTCGGCATGGTTGGCATGACCGAGCAGGCAGCGAGAGAAGCCGGCGAGTCCTATGCCATCGGGCGGGCATTCTTCGCCGACAACGGCAGAAGTCGCATCGCCGGAACGACGGTTGGGCTGATCAAACTGATCGTCAGACGCGACGATCATCGACTGCTCGGTGTGCACATTCTTGGTGAGGACGCAGCCGAACTCGTCCACATCGGACAGGCAGCCATCCATGCCCGGGACCTGGTTGACCGATTCATACACACCACCTTTAACACTCCCACCAGGTCCGAGGTCTACAAGTACGCCGCCTACGACGCCTTGCAGGACATATCCGGTCGTCGGTTGTAGCCGTACTACCGTGCGGTGATGCGGTTCGGTTCCGGGGTATCGATCTCCCAAGACACGGGTGATGCGCTCAATGAGGCGATTCGTCTCGCCCTCAGCGGGATCACCCGGGCTCCGGACCTGGTATTTGGATTCGCATCCTTTCACCACGGTCACGCGACTCCCCGTATCGCAGGCAGGTTGGCGTCGTTGGTGTCGATGAGCGGAGTCAGCCTCGGGGCCATCTCGAGTGGGCTGGTGGCCGGTTCCGAGGAGTTCGAATCGGGCGCCGCCCTCGTGGTGTGGGCGGCGTGGCTTGACGATGCCGGGGTGACGGCCTTGCGAATGGTCGCGCATCGCACCGACCAGGGGATGGGTATTGCCGGAGCAGATATCCCCGAGGATGCCAGGGGGGTGATACTCCTTGCCGATCCGTACAGCTTTCCGGCCGGGCAGTTTGCAGAGTCGCTTGGCACAGTCCCGGTTGGAGGGGGGATGCCCGGTTCTCTGGACAACGAACCGATTCTCTTCGTCAACGGTCAGGTATTCACGAATGGAGCGGTGGCGGCCGTGTTATCGGGCGACGTTGAGTTTCGGGCCGTTGTTTCACAAGGTTGTGAACCAGTAGGTACCCAGGCGGTGGTAACCAGGGCGGCCGGCCGGGTCATTGAGGAAATCGGTGGGGTGCCGGCCGTGACATTTGTAGAGAGAATCATCGAGGGCCTTGATGAAAGTGCTCAACAACAGTTGCGCTACGGGATTCAGCTGGGGATTGCGTTCGATGAATACGCCCCCGAACACGGTCGAGGAGATTTTCTCATTCGGGCCGTGACCGGAGCCGACCGGAAAACCCAATCGATCCTGATCGCCGATGAGGTGCCGGTCGGATCAACCGTCCAGTTCCACGTTCGCGACTCCACGAGGGCCGGAATCGATCTCAACGATTCGATCGTCGAGCTTGGCTCGGGCGGCATGCTGATGTTCACCGACCGCGGTCGAGGGAAGGCCTTCTTCGGACACCCGCACCATGATGCAGCTCTCGTCGAACTGGCCCGTCAACCGGCCGCGTTGGCCGGCATGATCGGAACCGCCGAGATCGGGCCAGTGGCCGGCGCATCCCGCATGCTTGGCTTTGGTGTCGTGACCGTGGAGCTTTCCGAGCGGATCTAGGTGTTGCCGTAGACCGGCAAGGTGGCGCCCGACATGACGCTCGACGCATCGGACAACAGGAACTCGATCACAGCTGCGATCTCGTCGGGAGTTGGCCAACTTACATAGTCTGCGAAGGGCACCGCCCGACGGGTGGCCGGCGTGTCGATCACCGATGGTTGCACGACGTTGGTCGTGATGCCGAAGTCGCTGAGCTCCGAAGCTGCTGACCGTCCCAATGCGCCAACGCCGGCTTTGGCGATGTTGAACGCTGCCTGTCCCGATGGTCCATCATCGGCGCCCCGACTACCAACCAGAACAATCCGACCAGAACCGTTTTCTTTGAGATGCGGCGTGATGGCCCGGACGGCGTAGAACGCCGAACGAAGGTTGAGATCGAGCATTCGTTCGAGTCGAACGTCGTCGGTTTCGTCAATGTCGCGACCGCCCGCCCAGCCGCCCACCAGAGCAGCCAATCCGTTCACACTGCCAAATTTGGTAACGGCCTGATTCATAAACTCGTTCAGGCTGCTTGCCGATGTCGAATCCACCCGCTTGAGGAGTAGCCGGGTCTCATCGAGGTGTAATTCTGCCTCGAACTTTTCGGCTTCCTCGGGGATGAGGTAGGTGACTGCCAGCGCAGCACCAGACGCCGCTAGCCGCTTGGCGAGGGCTGTTCCGAGGCTTCCGGTGCCTCCAGTTATGACGATGACATTTCGATTCACGTGAGCTCACCCTTCAAGCCGGTTGCCGACATGGTAATTTGTTATCCGACCAGTCGCACGTAATGGAGGAATCATGGCATCAATCAGTCTTGATGGCATTGGCAAGATCTATGAGGGTGGTACCCGTGCTCTGATGGATATTAACCTCGAGATCAACGACGGCGAGTTTATGGTACTCGTCGGCCCATCTGGCTGTGGCAAGTCGACACTGCTCCGTATGATCGCCGGTCTTGAAGACATCACCGAAGGCACCATGAAGATCGGCGAGACGGTTGTCAACGATATTCCGCCAAAAGATCGCAACATTGCGATGGTCTTCCAAAACTATGCCCTGTATCCGCATATGACTGTTTTCGACAATATGGCGTTCGGTCTGAAGCTCCGCAAAATGCCCAAAGACGAAGTCAGCCGACGAGTCGATGAGGCTGCTCGTATCCTTGAGATCACCGAGTATCTCGATCGTAAGCCGAAAGCCCTCTCCGGAGGTCAACGCCAGCGGGTTGCCATGGGTCGAGCCATCGTCCGAGAGCCGGCTGCGTTCCTCATGGATGAGCCCCTCTCCAACCTCGATGCGAAGCTGCGTGTCCAGATGCGGTCTGAGCTTGGTCAGCTCCATGCCCGTCTGAAGACAACCACTGTGTATGTCACCCATGATCAGGTCGAAGCCATGACGATGGGCGATAGGGTGGCCGTCATGCGAAAAGGCATCATGCAGCAGGCGGCGACACCCCGTGAGCTGTACGACCGACCACTGAACTTGTTCGTGGCCGGGTTTATCGGCTCGCCTTCCATGAACTTTGTCTATGCCGACCTGGCTCAGGCGGGTGACGGTATGACGGCAACGTTCGGGGCGACAACCCTTACGCTTGATCCGAATAACCTGGCTGCCCGTCCTGGTCTGTCTCAATACGCTGGCAAACGGGTGGTGCTTGGAATCCGGCCGGAGGCGTTCGAGGTGGCGGCGGCGGTTGGCACGCCTGGAGATTTACCCGTTGAGGTCGGCCTGGTTGAGCAACTTGGCTCAGAAGCGTTTATTCACTTCGTGATTGACTTTCCACCAGTCATAACCGAGGACATCCGCGAACTGCTTGCCGATGAGGGCACGGACGAAGCGATGTTGGGTGCGACGACCAAGTTCGTTGCCCGGATCAATCCGGATTTCGCTCCGACGATGGGTGACAACATCGGTCTGGCAATCGACAAGGCAAAGTTGCACTTCTTCGACGTGGATAGCTCGCAGGCGATCTACTAGATCACCGCCGTTACGGGAAAAGGCGCTTAAACCCTTCTGCGGCCTCCAGGCCGACCGGTTCGCCCATTGTGGCGGACCATGCCCGCAACTTGGCTACAAACTCCTGTCGGCCGTCCTGGTTCGCCTGGGCGCTCGCCATGGTCGTTGGACCCTGTGTCGAGTGCTCGAGAAGCGCGG
>CAJQPD010000252.1 GCA_905480085.1 uncultured Acidimicrobiia bacterium | reverse complement strand
CCAACCTCGGGAAGGCGGACGCAACCCCGCTCTTCACAACCGGACACGGCCTAACCCTGACGGCAGCTAACCCGGCCGGCCCTCTCGAGAGTCGATGATGAAGGTCCACGAATGACGAAAAGGAGACGGCGATGAGTAAGTCATCTGTCGGGACGACCAAACCGCCTACGGGCGAGGGTCTCGTTGAGATCGACAGCCAGGGTTACTACGCGGTGCCCGATTTCGACCAAATGCCGCCATTCCTGATGAGCGTGGTGAGTGACGGCGACCGCTGGATGTTCGTGTCGAGCACCGGGGCTCTCACCGCCGGAAGAGTCGACGCTGGAAACGCCTTGTTCCCCTACGTCACGGACGATCGGCTCCACGAGTCCGCCGGCCTCGTGGGACCCGTGACGGCGATTCGAGTTCTTTCATTGGAAGGCACCGAACTGTGGCGACCACTTCGAAACACATCCCAACCGCCGCTGCGTCGAACCCTCTTCAAATCGGTGGTCGGTGACTCGATCATATTCCAAGAAACTCACGCCCAGCTTCAACTCACCTTTCGCTACCGTTGGGCAAGTAGTGATCAGTTCGGATTCGTTCGGACGGCAACCCTCGTGAATGACAGCGACCGTCCTGTACAGGTCGAACTGGTCGACGGCTTATTGAACGTGCTCCCCTACGGGCTACAGCCTTCTGTTTACCAGAGCATGAGCAACCTCACCAACGCCTACAAACGAAGCGAGGTCATTGATGCTACGAGCCACCTGGCCGTATTTTCGCTTGAATCCGGCGTGGTCGATCACCCCGAGCCGGCAGAGTCCCTTCGGGCATCGGTCGTCTGGTTGGTGGGCCTCAACCAAGGGTCGGTCACGGTCTCCCCGGAGACTCTGGCCGCCTTCGAGGCCGATCGGGCCGTCGAAACCGTCCCCACCCTCACCGGAAAACCCGGCGCTTATCTGCTGCAGAGCGGCCTCGAACTCGATTCGGGCGAAGAAATTTCCTGGCATATCGTGGCCGATGTCGCCCAAGACCAGATCGCCGTCGCAAGTGTGCGGAAGCTGTTGCGGTCCGAGGCCGAGCTTGCCGCCGCGCTCACGACATCCCTCAAGACGGCCACAGATTCACTCGTCGAAATCATGGCACCTGCAGACGCCTTGCAGCGCACCGGTGATCGAGTCGCGACGGCTCACCAGTTCGCCAACGTCACGTATAACGTCATGCGCGGCGGTATCCCACTCTCCGGGTACCAGATCGCCACAAACGATTTCGAGCGTTTCGTGCTCGACCGGAATCGGCGCGTCGCTGACCGTCACCGGACCTGGTTCCAAGAGCTACCGAACCTGATCGAACGCCACGAGCTACTCGATCGGATCGATACCAACGGTGACCCCCACCTCCTGCGGTTGGGCCTCGAATACTTGCCGTTCAGTTTCTCGCGCCGCCATGGCGACCCGAGCCGACCGTGGAACGCCTTCTCAATCCGTGTCCGCAGTGCCACTGGTGAGCCGATCATCTACTACGAGGGCAACTGGCGCGACATCTTCCAGAACTGGGAAGCCTTGTGCATGAGCTTCCCCCAGTACCTGCCCTCGGTGATTTCAGTATTCGTCAATGCCTCAACGATTGACGGTTTCAACCCCTATCGGATCACGCGCCACGGCATCGACTGGGAGGTCCCTGATCCGGACGATCCGTGGAGCAACATCGGATACTGGGGCGACCACCAGATCGTGTATCTGCTCCGCCTACTTGAGGCCAGCGATCGGTTCCTACCCGGCGAGGTCGGACAACTGCTTGGCGAAACGCGATTCAGCTACGCGGACGTGCCATACCGTCTCGGGTCCTACGACGAACTCGTACGCGACCCGAAAGCAACTATCGACTACGACGAGTCCGCCGCATCGCGCTCGCAAGTTCGAATAGGCGAGGTGGGCAACGACGGGAAATTGCTATGGGGTGACGACGGAGAGGTCTACCTCGTCACTCTGGTAGAAAAGCTGCTGGTCCCCGCCCTGGCGAAACTGTCCAACTTCGTTCCCGACGGTGGCATTTGGATGAATACCCAGAGACCGGAGTGGAATGACGCCAACAACGCCCTCGTCGGATTCGGCTTGTCGATGGTGACCTTGAATCAGGTGCGTCGATACCTTGATCACTTCAGGTCCCTCCTCAGCGCCGCACACCTTGGGAGAGTCGCGATATCGACGGAAGTCGCCCAATGGCTGGTGTCGGTTTCGACGGCGTTCAGGACGACGCCCGCGGACACAGAGATCACCGACCGATCCCGGAAAGATCTCATGGACCGGCTTGGAACCGCCTTTTCCGTCTACCGGTCCAGTGTTTACAACACCGGGTTCTCGGGTCTCACTCCGGTCGATGTGGGTGCGATCATCGCGCTGTGCGATACGGCGATCGAGCATCTCGATAGATCGATCCGCGACAGTCGCCGCGCCGACGGGCTGTACCACTCGTACAACCTGATCCACTTTACCGATGACCAATCGGCAGCTTCGGTGGAACCTCTCCATGAAATGCTCGAAGGCCAGGTAGCCGTACTCGAGTCAGGCATGTTGTCGCCGGAGGAACGAGCCGATGTTGTCGATGCCCTGTTCTCCAGCGCCATGTATCGGACCGACCAACGCAGCTTCATGCTGTACCCGGTCCGTCACCTTCCGTCGTTTCTGGACAAAAACGTCGTGCCGACCGCGTCCGTCGAGGGCAACCCGCTGCTCGCTGCGTTGTCCGAAGCCGGTGACCCCTCGGTGATCGCCGTCGACGTAGA
>CAJQPD010000251.1 GCA_905480085.1 uncultured Acidimicrobiia bacterium | reverse complement strand
GCCAAATACGGGATGAGCATGTGCACCCTTGGAATGTCAGCCGAGTTCGCCGATGACGGCATCGGGGTGAACTCGCTGTGGCCTCGTACATTGATTGCCACTGCGGCGGTTCAGAACCTGCTGGGAGGCGACGCTGCCATGTCACGTTCGCGGCGACCGGAGATCGTTGCCGATGCGGCGTACGAGATTCTCTGTCGGCCCGCCCGTCAGACGACGGGCAACTTCTTCATCGATGATGAGGTCCTGGCAGAGGCGGGCAAAACCGACCTATCGACGTATACGTATGTCGAGGGTGCCGAACTCCAGCAGGACATTTTTCTCGACTAGAGGTTGCTTCGTCCGGCTCACGTCTGTTTGAGCCTTATGTGAAGTTTTGGGAAACAAGGGCCTCGAAAGTTGTGATAGCCGGGTGCCTGCGGCATTCTGGTGTCATGGAAACCGTACTCAACGACTCTCAGCCCGACGAACAGCCACCGTTATCTCCGCCGCGGGGATCGGGTGCCCTGGCCGGGGTGGTGGCCGTCGCCGTTGCTCTGGCAGTCACTGAACTGATCGTCGGGATAATCGGTCGTGGTCAGTCGGTGATCGTCTCGATCGGGAACTGGGTGATCGGAGCCTCCCCAGAACCACTCGTTAAGTGGGCGATTCGGACGTTCGGTACCAACGATAAGCTCGTTCTCGTTCTTTCCATTCTGGCCACCGTGTTCATGCTGGGTGCTCTGGTCGGCATCGTGGCAACTCGTCGGATGACCCTATCCGTTGCCGCATTTGTGGGAACCGGCATTCTGGGCTGGGCCTTTGTCACGACCGACCCCGTGGCCGACGTTCCCGCCGCCGCGGCGGCGGTCGGCCTTGGGGTGGTAGCGGGTTTGGCGGCGCTCGTGGTGCTGGCCCGCAGGCGAGCGGCGGCAATCAGCGATGATTCCCGCCGCTCGTTCCTGACCGCTGTCGGTGTTACCGCGGCTTTCGCCGGCGTAGCCGGGCTGGTGGGACGGGGTCTGGTGAACGGGATTGCCTCGGCTTCTGAACGAGCTGAGATTTCCCTGCCAACACTGCCGGAGACTCCGGTTCTCATCCCGGCTGGCGCTCAGGTCGAGGGGGCGGTGCCGGTCATCACCTCGAACGCCGATTTCTACCTTATCGATACGGCTCTTCGCCCGCCTCCGATCAACCTGGCGACGTGGCAGCTGACGATCAAAGGTATGGTCGACAAGGAAGTGACGCTGACCTATGACGATTTGTCGGCCCTCGCCATGACCGAACGAGTGATCACGCTTTCGTGTGTCTCGAACACGGTCGGTGGGTCGCTCGTCGGAACCGCCAACTGGTTGGGGGTTCCGTTACGGGATGTCCTCGACATGGCCGGGGTTCAGGACGGTGCCACGCAGATCGTGGGCCGGTCGGTCGACGACTTCACGGTGGGCTTCCCAACCGAAGCTGCCTATGACGGACGCGACGCTCTCATCGCGATCGGGATGAACGACGAACCGCTCCCGGTCGATCACGGCTACCCGGCTCGCCTGGTGGTGTCCGGTCTGTACGGGTACGTCTCTGCTACCAAGTGGCTGAGCGAGATCGAACTGACGACCTGGGAAGGCTTTGATGCCTACTGGATTCCACGGAACTGGGCCAAGGAAGGTCCGATCAAGACCCAGTCCCGGATCGACTCGCCAAGGCCCAACGCCAACGTGGAAGCTGGATCCCGCCGGATCGCCGGCGTGGCGTGGGCGCCCAACACTGGCATTGCCGCAGTTGAGATCAGCATCGACGAAGGTGAATGGCAGTCGGCCAATCTGGGTGAGCCTCTGAGCGACAATGCCTGGCGCCAGTGGTACGTCGACTGGGATGCGCCGGTGGGCCGGCATTCGATCTCCGTGCGCGCCACCGACAACTCCGGGTACACCCAAACGGCCGAGCTCAAGCCACCTCAGCCGGACGGAGCGACCGGCCACCACACGATCGCCGTCAACGTCGCCTAGCCAGATGGGCTCCTAGGGGTTGACCAGCGGGAGTCCGTTGTCGACCCAGGACAGGATGCCCCCGTCGATTTCATAGACCTCGGTGAATCCGAGCGTCCGCATTTCCTCGGCGGCTTTGGCGCTGCGGTTGCCAGAGTGGCAGTAGAGGACGTACGGTACGGTCTTGTCGAGTTTGGCCAGGTTCGCCGAGAAGTCGGGGGCGTTGAAGTCGAGGTTGACAGCATTGGCCAGATGACCTTCGCTGAATTCGACAGGCGTCCGAACGTCGAGCACGACGAGGTCGGCCGGCGGAGCCGAAGTGATCGCATAGGCATCCTGGGCCGTGACGGTCTGAACTCCTGTTTCGGTTGCCGTGCCACAAGCCGTGGCGACCAAACCGAGGATTACGAGAGGGAGAAGTATTCGGCGCATATCAGCGTCCTTTGTTCAGGGGGAGTTGTTTACGGGTCCAGGCATTGATCCCGCCGCGCACATTGACGGCGTTTACGCCCATGTCTCGGAACATTGCTGCCGCCCGACCGGATCGATTACCAGATCGGCAGATGACCAACACCTCCGAGCCGGCGTACTGGCGAGTAAGAGCGTCCCGTCGGTGCTGGATCGAATCGAGCGACACCCGTACCGAGCCGGGCACGTGGCTGGTTTGCCATTCCGCCTTGGTGCGAACATCCACGAGGGTGGTCCCTGCTGCCAGCAGGTCGTTGGCCTGGACGACATTGACTACGTATTTGTTGAACATGGATGATCCTGGTTCGGTTGAAGCGAGTGTGGTTTGAGTCTGAAGATTATCCTCTTTTCCCATCTATATGCGAATCAGTGCATATAGATGGAATCAGTTCTGACCGGTAACGTCGTGAGTATGAGTCCAATGCGAGTCGAGGTGGGTGAGGTCCAGATACGATTTGGCGGGACGACCCGATCGGTCGCGACGTATCGGTTGGTGTCAGAGTCGTTGCAGGCGACACTCTGGGACCACGGCGCCACGTTGGTCGGTGTCGAGCTTCGCGATGGAATCAACCTGGTTCAGGCTCCCCACCCGGATGCTGACCCGGGCGGTGGCGATCGGGGCGGATTTATGGGAGTCACCGCCGGTCGGTACGCCAACCGAATCGCCAACGCCCGTTTCTCCCTCGACGGAACCGACTATCGCCTTGATGCCAACGATGGCCCGAACACCCTTCATGGCGGAAGAATGGGATTCGATCAGTACCTCTGGAAAGCAGAGCCACTCGAGCGACCGGATTTAGTCGGAGTGCGGTTCTCGCATCGGAGTCCGGACGGCGATCAAGGGTTCCCTGGCAACCTTGACGCGGCGGTCACCTACTGGCTCACGGCTGCTGATGAACTGGTGTTTGAGTATGAAGCGGTTTGTGACGCCCCGACTGTGGTGGCGATGACCAATCACGCCTATTGGAACCTGGCCGGCGAGGGCACGATCTCCGATCACACGCTTAAGGTCAACGCTGACCGCTTTGTTGATATTGACGAACTCAAAGTACCCACCGAGGTGAGTTCCGTTGCCGGAACCCGGTTCGATTTCAGGTCACCTCGCCGGCTGTCTGGACTGGAGTTTGGTGACGGCTACGACCACTGTTTGGTTCTTGAACCGTCCGGTCCGGCGGCCGTATTGATGCACGGGCCGAGCGGCCGACGGATGACGATCGAGACCGACCAACCTGGCCTGCAGGTATACACCGCCAACGAACTCCAACCGCGATTTCGCGGGATCGCCCTCGAGGCTCAGGCCCTACCCAATAGTCCGAACCGGCCTGATTTTCCGTCGGTGGTACTTCGCCCTGGTGACACCTATCGCCAAGTCACACGTCATCGCTTTGATTTTCATGCGGGGTCGACCTAGTCAACGAATTCGGTCCCCCGGGGGTATGGGGGACCGAATTTCGTATTTTCGGGGGACTTGCTTTGCTAGATGAACAGGGTCTGGGCGCCTTCGGCGATTTCGATGAAATCGGAAGCATTGATGATGCCCTCAACCCGATCGAAGAGATCCTTTTCTTCCAGGTGCATCATGTCGGCCGACATACGGCAGGCCCACAGGTGGCCGCCGGCGTCAGTGATGAGCTCCAGGAATTCGCGAACCTCAGGAAGGTCAAGTCCCTCGATCTGGGCTTTCATCATGTGGGTAGCGAACGACGTCATACCGGGCAGACCCATCACAAAGTTCGGCATATGCGTGGCAGGGTTGCCAAGCGGGCTGAACTTGAGGTGATCCATGGTCTTTTCGGTAATCATGTCGAAACCCCAGAACGTAAAGAACAGGTGGGTTTCGATGCCTTCGCCGAGAGCTGCGTTGGCGAGCACCAGGCCCGGATAGGCCATGTCCAGTGAACCCTTCGAGCAGATGATGACCAGCTTGCGGTCGGTCTCTTTCTCGTCGCCGAACGACGGGATCGGGGCAGTTTCTGTCAGTGTTGTAGTCATGAGTGGGTCCTTGTTTTTTTAGACGCAGCCGGCTGGCTTTGGAACACCAGCAATGTACGCGCTCTTCTTCTGTGGCTTCTTGGGAAACAATTCGAACTGCTCTTTGGTCGCGAAGCCGCCAGCGGCCTGAACTCGCCGGGTGCCGGGTGTCACTCCGTTGGCGGCGTAGTCCGCTCGGATAAAGCGGATCATGTCCCAGTGCCGGTCGGTCAACTCGATGCCGATGTTGGTGGCTAGTTGCCTGGCGATATCTTCGGTCCATTCGGTTGGATCGATGAGGAATCCCTCATCGTCGATCTGGACGTCTGCGCCAGCGATCGTTGCGGTTGTCATGTTCAAACCTCCGTGGTTTCTAGTTCTTTGGGTTCTTCTTTACCGACCATCGACATGAGGGCAGGTACTGGTAGTGGACGTCCTTTGAGCAGGAGGTTCCAGTACATCCACTTGAAGAACATCTTGCCCTGATGGTTGACCCGTGATTCTTCGAGAAGACTGAAGGGTCCGACTCCCGGCAGCGGGTATTTCCCCGGTAGCGGTTGGGTGTCGTAGTTGAAATCGATGAGCATGCCTTTGCCGTCGCCCGACTCGATGAAGCAATTGGCGTGTCCGTCGAAGAAATGCACCATCTTCTCGCCGGCTACGTGGCTGATGAAGTTCTCTGCGAACAGATCAACCGCGAAGTGCGCAACGGACCCGGCTTTGGAGGCCGGAATGTTCGAGGCATCACCGATCGCAAAGATGTTGTCGTACTTGTCGGACAGGAAGTTCTGCTTGTTGACCGGCACGTAGTTGAGTTCGTCACCAAGGCCACTGGCGGCGATGAAGTCGGCGCCCATGTTCAAAGGAACGGTGACCAGCAGGTCAAACGGAATTTCCCGTTCGTCGTACGAGACGATCTTGCCCTCGTCGACTCGCTCGATGATGAAGTCGGGCTCAACGGCAACATGGCGGTCGGACAGCATTGTTCCCAACGCCGCCGAGGCGACGGGCTTGGTGAAGGCACCGTCAAGAGGCGTGACGTAGGTGATCTCTACCTTGTCGCGCATCCCCTTCTGCTTGAAGAAGTCATCGGCCAGGAATGTGAACTCCAGGGGCGCAACCGGGCACTTGATCGGCATCTCCGTGATGTGGACCACGAGCTTGCCGCCTGGCCAGTCCTTGAGCTTTTCGGCGAGGGCTTTGGAGCCATCAAGTGAGTAGAACTCGTGGACCGTGTCATGGAATTGCGGTCCCATCATGCCTTCGGTTTGGTCCGGCCGTGGCGTCGTGCCGGTGGCGATCACCAGTTGGTCGTAGCTGAGGGTCTGGCCGTTGGCGAGCAGAACCTGGTTGTCTTCCGGGAGAACCTTTTCGATTTCCGCCACCATGAAGTCGACCCCGTCGGGGATGAACTTGCGCTTTGGTTTGACGATCTCGTCGGTGGTGTACGTCCCGAACGGCAGGAAGAGAAAACCTGGCTGATAGTGGTGGGTCGTGCTGGAATCAACAATCGTGATCTTCCAGTCGTCCTTCTTCAGCTTCTTACGAAGCTTGTTGACGACCATGGTGCCGGCAGTTCCGGCTCCCAGGACGACGAGGTGGCGTTGGTTGGTAGGCATGTATATGCGTCTCCTTGAATGTTCTACATCAAGGTACGTCCCGCCAGCGTCAATTGCTCAGGGCCGAATGACCTATGGGCCAGTGCCATCGGTCGAATCAGGGCCAGTAAAGCCTTGATGGGGCCCAAATCGAGCGCG